>JANXUW010000544.1 GCA_025351985.1 Pseudolysobacter sp. | reverse complement strand
TCGAGCATTTCGCGCAATCGCACACGCGTGCGAAACAGATGACTCTATGATCGTGCCGCTGGCCAGTCCGGTGATTTGCGCGATCTCGGGAATCGATATTTCGTCGAGATGATAAAGCGTCAGCACGGTACGTTGCAGCGGCGGTAGCGCGTCGATCGCGGTGTGTAGATTTTTAGCGGTTTCCGCATCGGCGCACGCGGCTTCGAGATTGAATTCGTCGCCGATGTTCTCCAGCAGCGATAGTTCTTCGTCATCGTCCGCAACAGCCACCAGCGGGATACGCTGACGTTCGAGATGACGCAGCGCGATCGAATACGCGACCCGGCCGATCCAGGATTTCAATGCGCTTTCGTAACGATACTGATGCAGGCTCTGGTGCACGCGCAAAAACGTTTCCTGGCACAGGTCGCGCGCGTCTTCCGGATGGCGCACCATGCGAAAAATAATGTGCCAGCACAATCCCTGATACTCGCGCACGAGACGCTCGAACGCGCCCGGCGCGTGGCCCAGCACGGCGTCGACAAGGATGCGATCCGGATTCATGCGTTGAAATCTTCCATGCGCATGAGATACGCCGAGTGGCGTGTCGGTTGCAAGCAATGCCGATGCAACCGTTGTCGACTGCGGCGTATCTATGCCCCTGTCCGGGTTATCGCCCTATCGCGGAGAGCATCATGAGTCACGAAGTCGTACAAATTGTCGTCCCTGTCACCATGTTTCTGAGCATCGCCTACGTCTTCAAGGCGGTGATCGATGCGCGCATGCGTTATCTGCTATTGCGCACCGGCGGCTCGGAAGAAATGCTGCGCTCGATCCTGCAGGGCGAGGAGTTGCGGCGACGCCATGCATCGTTGCGCTGGAGCACAATTCTGATATGTCTTGCCGCAGGGTTCGGTCTGATCCAGCTGTTCGACTGGCATGACATCACCCCAGGTGTCATCGCCGTGCTGGCGGCAGCGACTGGTATTGGCAACCTCGCATTTTTCCTGATTTCGCGACGCTTGCAGTAAAACTGAAGAACACAAGTTTTACGTCGATTTATTCTTGCGGATTCCTGTGTTGCGCCATGATCGGAGCAACTACTTCCGGTGCAGTAGATATTGAAAACAACCGTTGAAGAGTCTGGTTCAACGCCAGACTCTTCAACGCGGCCAAAGATCAGCAGCCGGCCCTGCGCCTGAGGCCCATCAATGTTGTTATTAATATCAGGAAGGCGAGCAGTGATATTGTCCAGTCGGATGTTGCCGGTATGGCGATAGCGACTATCGGCGCAGCGAGCACGGTGACGTTTTCATTCGGACTGTTACAGGGGCCGATGGCGGCATCATTGCCGGAATCGCCACTGTAACTCGCTATCCAGTGATAACTTCCAGGCAAGGTCGGCACGAAGTCTGCAGATACATAATTGCCATTACCGCTGATGTTGACCGTCGAGGTGAATATGGGGGTGGAGCTGCAGGTCACATCGTTCGGACCATATAGCGAAAAAGTAATGGTTCCGGTGGGAGACGTGCCGCCGCCAAGAATGGCTGTGTCATGGATCGCAGCGCCGAGTTGCACGATCGCCGTGGTCTGCGAATCGAGAGTCGTCGGCGCGGTCCCGCTGGCTCCTGCGCACGCCGTTACATTGCCGGTATCGAGCGATACTGCTGCGTTTCGGGCCAAGGCCCGCCCACTCAAGGTGGCACCGGTATTTATCGTGATGCTACTCAAACCCATCAAGTTGCCGAGCATTGCCGTCGCGGTATCGATGGTTGCGGAACTCGTAACTTGCCAGAAGACATTGCATGCGGAAGCACCATTGATTGCAACGACCGATGCGCTCGGCGCCGTAGTGAGGGCGCTGCCAATCTGGAAGATATAAACGCCAGCGCCGTTCAGTGTGAGCGTTCCGGTAAGGTTTGCTGCTCCCATACAGTACACACCGGGCGTCAGGGTCAAGCCGCCGAGGACGCCGCCGGCAATGGTCGTGCCGCATACGCGGTTTTGGGCGTCAACCAACGCGGTGGTGAGATCCGATTCCGCCTGAAGTGCCACGGCGTCGGCGGAATGGATGGCGCCCGATCCAGGGAAAATACTGCCGGGCGGAAATCCGGTTATTGACGTTCCAGGAGAAACGCCAACGCTGCCGTGGATGACGCTGGCACCCGTGTTAGTGACTGCCGAACCGGCCAACGCGCCGAAGTTGCCGGCGGTGCCCAATTGAACGGTTTGCGCCCATGCCGGTAAAACGCAGCACATGAGCGTAATGAGGCCAAGTAGCTTCGACACGCTAAATTTTTTGCGGCGGGAGCAAGTCCGGGTTGGCTCGGCCTGAGTCCATGAGTATTTCACCACAGTGATCGGATTTCGCTGGATTCTCATGGCATTGTTTCCTAATAGAGTACGGGTTAGTCAAATTGATGAATAAAGAGCAAAAAGCGAGTGCCAAGTCCGTTCAACAAACAATTATACATGCTAATCCGCCAGTGACTACTACCGGGAACAATTTTTTTGCCAATACGTGCCTCACATTGCATTTAAAGTGACCAGCATTCATATTTTTCAAAACTTATAAGTCATGATTCTGGTGATGTCAAACCGACGTTTCCACCTTCTATATGTGCCCAGTGATGTTTGCGCATACGGATTCAGGCGCAATTGGAGCGCTGCATTGAACCTGCCACCACCCGTCGATGGAAGGTCGCTGTTGTAGCAGTTCGTCGAGCATCTGCTGCATGATGTTCCGGCTCTGGACAAGAATCTTTGATCGGCGATCAGCAGCGGTTTCTGATGATCCGCTGTTGTAGCGAATGTGGGGCTTTGGCAAAGACCAGGATTGAGCCACAGGCATCGCCACGCTGCTTGCATGAATTGAAGAATCGCTCGGCTGTTTCAGACAGGCGCGCAAAAATGCCACAATCGGCAACTGTGGCCTGACGGCTGCATCCGATACGAGTTCGTCGCGACGAGAACTCGCACTCATCCAGCAGCGGGGAAATACAACGTGACCACAAACGCTCAATCCGGCGCCGAACCGCGCAACGAACTTACTGCTCGCAGCCTGATTCTGGGCGTGATCATCACCGTGGTTTTCACCGCGGCCAATGTCTATTTTGGCCTCAAGGCCGGCCTCACGTTTGCCACCTCGATTCCCGCGGCCGTCATCTCGATGGCTATCCTGCGCGGCTTCAAGGGCGTCACGCTGCAGGAGAACAATATCGTGCAGACCGTCGCCTCGGCGGCGGGTACGTTGTCGTCGATTATTTTTGTCTTGCCCGGCCTGATCATGATCGGCTGGTGGACTGGATTTCCGTACTGGGTTTCCTTCTGCATCTGCGCGCTCGGCGGCATTCTCGGCGTGATGTATTCGATCCCGCTGCGGCGTGCGCTGGTAACCAATTCCGACCTGCCGTATCCCGAAGGCGTGGCGTGCGCCGAGGTACTCAAGGTCGGCGCGGGCGAGGGCGAAGATGCGGCCGCTGGCGTCGCTTCGAATCGCGCCGGATTGCTCGCCGTGATGTGGGGCTCGATTGTCTCCGCGGTGTTTGCGGTGATCGTCGCGACGCGTTTGTTCGCCAGCGACGTGGTGCAATATTTTCGTCTCGGCGGCAGCGCCAATGGCACGGGTGGCGGCGTGACCGGGTTCGATTTTTTCCTGTCGTTCGCGTTGTTTGGCGTTGGTCATCTGGTCGGCTTGTGGGTCGGCGTCGCAATGCTGGTCGGCGCGATCATCGGCTGGGGCTGGGGCGTGCCGCATTTCTCGGCACTGGTGACGGACACGGGTCCGCTCGCGGATTTTGCGCTCACGACGTGGAGCCACAAGGTGCGTTTCATCGGCGCGGGCACGATCGCCGTCGCCGCCGTGTGGACGCTCGCCAAACTGGTCAAGCCGGTCATCAGCGGGCTGAGTTCGGCGATGGCCGCGTCGCGCGCACGCAACGCCGGCAATGCCGGTTTGCTGCCGCGTACCGAGCAGGATATTCCGATCGGCACGGTCGGCCTGATTGCGGTGGTGTCGCTGTTGCCGATCGGCTGGCTGCTTGCAGATTTTGTCTCTGGCGCGGGCGGCGGTCTGGCCGAACACATGTGGCTGCTGGTCGGCGGCGCGCTCGTCTACATCGTGCTCATGAGCTTTTTCGTTTCCGCCGTGTGCGGTTACATGGCCGGCCTGATCGGATCGTCCAACAGCCCGCTATCGGGCATCGGCATTCTTGTCGTGATCGGCGCGGCGTTGCTGCTGGTGTTCGGTGTGCGCGCGGCGTTGCCGCCCGGCAGTGAAAACGCGCTGGTCGCGTTTGCGCTGTTCGTCACTTCGATCGTGTTCGCCGCGGCGGCGATCGCCAACAACAACCTGCAGGATCTCAAAACCGGTCAGCTCGTCGATGCCACGCCGTCGAAACAGCAGTGGGCGCTGGTGGTCGGCGTGATCGCCGGCGCGGCGATCATTCCGCCGATCCTCGATCTGCTCAACCACGCCTACGGATTTGCCGGCGCACCGCAAGTGCCGGGCCTCACTCACGATCATCCGCTGCCCGCACCGCAGGCCGGGCTGATCTCCGCGCTCGCGCAAGGCGTGATCCAGAACAATATCGACTGGAGCCTGATCAAGATCGGCGCGCTGATTGGTGTGGTCATGATTGCGCTCGACGAAACGCTGCGCCGCACGACCGCCTCGGCGCATCTGTCGCCGCTCGCCGTCGGCCTCGGCATTTATCTGCCGACGCAAAGCACGTTGATGGTCGTGGTCGGCGCGATCGCCGGTTGGTGGTTCGATCGCCGCGCCGATCGTAGTGCGAAAAATCCCGAAGGCACCAAACAACTCGGCGTGCTGCTCGCCTCCGGCATGATCGTCGGCGAGGGCTTGCTCGGTGTGGTGATCGCCGCGTTCGTCGCGTTTTCCGGCAAGGATTATCCGCTGCAGATCGTCAGCGATTCTTTCGCCGACGGCCCGGCGTTGTGGATCGGCGGCATCGCGTTCGCCGCGGTGATATACGCGCTGTATCGCTGGGTCGGCGGCCTAGGTCGCGCATTGCCGAACGCGTGATGCGAAACCAATAATCTCGATCAACGACACCGGTGCGCTCGCTTCGGTGTCGTTGATCAGAAAAAGTATGGCTGCACGATTCCCACGTCCGGGCTAGGCGGCAGGTCTTGTCTGCCATCGGTCTACTGCAGCTCGAATCCGTCGCGGAAGATCTGCTCGGGGGAATACACCTCGGCACTGGCGAGAGCGCCGCTACTGCCTTGGCCACCCGCGACCAGAACCCGACCGGATGGCAACATCGTTGCGGTGTGGCCACTGCGAGCCAGACTCAGGCTGGCGGCCGTACTCCAGGCATTGGTGCTCGGGTCATACAGCTCGGCGCTGGAGATCGGAATGGCGGAGTTACCCTGACCACCACCCGCGACCAGTACCTGCCCGGAAGGTAGCAGCGTGGCGGTGTGGGTATAACGGCCAGTACCAAGATTGCCCGTAATACCCCAGTTGTCCGTGGCCGCGTCATAGCGTCCAGCGCTGACCAGATTGCTGCCGTTGTAGCCCGCCGCTACCAGCACCTTGCCGGAGTGCAGCAGCGTCGCGGTATGGTAATAGCGAGTATTGGTGAGGCTGGCCGCAGGACTCCAGCTATTGCTGGCCGCCAGATAGCGCTCGGCACTCGCAAAAAAAGTACCACTATCGAAACCTCCCGCCACCAGTACCTCGCCGGAAGGAAGCAGCGTGGCGGTATGGATGGCGCGAGCGGTAGCGAGATTGCCTGCGGCGCTCCAAGTGTTCAAGGCCGGATCATACAGCTCGGCACTGGCGCGGGTGCCGCCGCTTCCCGCGCCCCCGGCAACCAGCACCTTGCCAGACGGCAGCAATGTCGCAGTATGGCCATAGCGCGTGGTGCTGAGACTGGCGGGCGTGGCCCAGGTGTTGCTGGCCGGATCATACAGTTCGGTACTGTCGAGATAACCCGAGTTAACCCCACCCACGATCAGCACCTTGCCCGATGGCAGCAGCGTAGCGGTGTGGCTTGTGCGGGCCGTTGCCAGATTGCCCGCCGTGCTCCAAGTGGCGGAAACCGGGTCATACAGCTCGGCGCCCGCAAGATACGTGCCGCCATAGCCCCCTGCTACCAGCACTTTGCCCGAGGGCAAAAGCGTGGCCGTGTGCCCTTGGCGAGCGGTAATGAGGCTGCCGGTCGCAATCCATGTGTTGGTGGCCGCGTGCGCCACAGAAAGGGCAAAGATCAATCCGACGAGTAATGTGCCCAGCACGCGCAAACGGTAAATGATACGCATCATCTTCATGACCTCTCCTGATTCTAACCACCTCGGGTTTGAGGCCTGACGGCAACTGATATTTGCGCACCTGCCAGCCCTTGTTGAAGGCGTGGCGTGCAACGCATTGTGCGCCAATAGATCGAGCGGGGCACTCACCAATGATCTGGCCGTGGCGATGACAGGCATCGCTAACGTTATCGACGCCGAGACCGGCCGGGTCAGCATGGCGGCAAGTCTTCGATCATCGCGATCGATCATGCCGCTCAATGTAGAGGGGCTCGCCGTATCGCGGCTTGCACAGGGCGAATACCAGCTTTGCCAAACGTATCGCGAATGCGCCGTGCCGCGCATACAATTCATGCGAGTACGAATCGTCCGGGGAGACACGTTTTGTTGATCATGCCATTGCATCGCAGCCTAAGCCGCGCGAATTTTCCGCTGATGACGGTGCTGCTGATCCTGGCGAATTGTTTCGTGTTTCTGTTTCTGCAATCCGGTGACGAGCGCGTTTCGGCGCACGCGCTGGAGTATTACGCGCAGGCGCATCTGGGCGATGTCGAATTTCCGGCTTATCTCGACTGGTTGCGCAAGCACGATAGCGACGCAAAAAAAATGCAACTGGCGCGATCGCTGCCAGCCTCTGCACGTGTGCATTTGATCGAGGCGGACGAGGCCTTTGTCACCGCGCTCGACGCAGATCACGTGATCCTGCCGACACGCAAGGACTACGCCGATTGGCATGACAAGCGCACCGAATTCGAGCGCATCCGCGACAGCGCATTTACGACGCGGCATGTATTGCGTTATTCGAAATTCGAACCCGGACGCGTCCTCTCGTCAATGTTCATGCATGGCGGTTTTGGCCATCTCATTGGCAACATGATTTTTCTCGCGATGCTCGGCCTGCTGGTCGAAGGCGCACTCGGCGGCGGATGGTTTCTGGCGTTGTACCTCGCCGGCGGCATCGGCGCGGCGCTCGCCAGCCTTGCCTGGCATTGGGGGGATCACGGTGCGTTGCTTGGTGCATCGGGCGCGATCGCGGCGCTGATGGGCGCGTATTGCGTGCTGTGGGGTTTGCGCAAAGTGCGCGTGTTCTACTGGTTTTTTATCGTGTTCGATTACGTGCGTGTGCCGGCACTGACGTTGCTGCCGATCTGGCTAGGCTGGCAACTGTTCAGCATGTGGCTGGAGCGCGGTGCAAACGTGGCGTTTGATGCGCATGCCGGCGGCATTCTGAGTGGCGCCGGACTCGCGTTTTTATTGCGACGTTACGGTCGCGTGCGCGACGACTTTGTCGAGGAGGACGAGCGAGTCGAACGTCACGCCGACAATATCGTTGCCTATGATCAGGCGCTGCAATGGCTCGGTCGGCTCGAGCTCGGCAAGGCCCGCGAAATTTTTGAACGCATCGATCGCGAGGAGCCCGGCCAACTGCGCGTGCTGGTCGCCCTGTATCGTTGCGCGCGTTACGATAATTCGCCGGATCGACTCGATGCCGCCACGACGCGTGTGCTCGGTTTTGCGGCGAAAAGCGATGCCGATATCCGCGAACTGAAAATCGTTTGCGACGACTATTTGAAATTCTGCGCCGGCAAATCGCGACTCGCGTCGGAAACCCTCATGCGGCTGGTAATGCCGTGGTTGCGCATCGGCGAAGATGCCGCGGCGGAAGCCTTATTGCAAACCGTCGGCAAACAATCGCCGAACTTGCCGACCTTGCCCGCGGCGTGGTTTGCATTGGCGCTGCGTGCGCCCGAAGGCTCGGCGCAGCGCCGTGCGCGATTGCAGCACGTCGTGCAGCATCACGCGCAAAGCACGTTTGCGCCGAAGGCCGAATTCCTGCTGCAGCAAAGCTGATCGTCAGCTCACATCGCCAACGAGTGGCACACATTTCGGCAACTGATCCGAACATTTGCCAGACCTGTCGCCACCTCGCAAGGGAATTGACGACGCGTCGAGCCGCTGGCTTGGAGTGTTTTACATGTTGCAATACAAGACGTGACCCAAGCGACTATGGTTCGCGCTGCTCGATGCCGAACATCACACTGGCATCAAGCTCACCGAAAGTTTCGCGATGTATCCGGCCTCGGCGGTTTCCGGCCTGTATTTCTCGCATACCGAAAGCCAGTATTACGTGATCGGAAAAATCAGCCGTGAACAGATCGAGGATTACGCCAAGCGCAAGAAAATGACCGTCGCCGAAGCCGAACGCTGGCTCGCGCCGAACCTGGATTACGATCCGGAATAAGCCGACGTCACTCACCGCCGCGCGCGCACGAATGCAGATCGTGCGTCGCGTCGGCTGTTACGTCCTCGCTTCCGATGCTGTAATTCGTTACGCCCTCATATCGCGAGAATTGCACCACACGTTATCGGTAAAAATCCACGCGATAAAATGCTCAATCGCTTTTTTGCCACAAAGGAAAATTGCTTGACTCGGTAAGCAACTTGACCGGATTATCTCGTGCAACGCCCCGCATCCGGGGTCTATTTGTAGTTAGCTGTCTATGAAGTGTCTACGCCGCCTTTCAAGTTTGATGTTCGGCACAGTCATGTTGCTGACCGGCCTTCTTGTATGGTTCGGGCTTCGGAATCAAGACATTCATGCCACTCCACCGGCTGTTCTGTTTGCTTGCCTAGCATCAGCCATCGCTAGCGCTTTCCTCGGCTGGTGTCTCGCCCCGACTTATGTCAGTTGGCGCAAAAAGACGGCAAATTTCTTTGTTCCATTCATCATTCTCATTTGTGCGGGATTCGTCGCAAGCGTTTTGTATGTGCTGGCAACGCCTGCCATACGGGGCTGGGAGTTTTTTCCCTTCGTATCAGCACAAGCAATATATGTACCGAGTTACGTTCTTTGGTATCTCGCATTCGGTAGTTTTGTTTGGGCGCCGGGTCTTGTGCTGGTTACTTTTGTTCTCGCAAGAGCTTCAGTTCACGGCAAGCACAGCTCACTAGGTGTTCAACGCGACCGTTGAGAGTATTCGAGATAGCCGTTTCTCCGCGCGCGGCGCGCTAACTGAGGCGTTAGGCAACATGTCTGATGTCGGCATCTACATCGTTACGCTTTCAAACGAGCACCCGATTTCCGTAAACGCTCACGATCCGCGTATAGCCGACCGCTGCGTCACAGTCACTCGAGCAAACTGTAAGGTTGGCAGAGCTCAGAGCTTCATCGCTCGTGAGCGCAGTTACCATAAGACATTCGGAGCGCAGCACGTCACCTTCGAGCCAATTGCCTACACGTCAGAGCTTCTTGCCGCCGAGCGCGTCATCCTTAAAGCATTGCTCCAGTGGCGTTTGCGTAGTCCTTCCAAACGTCGCACCGAATGGCTGGAGGGCATCTCCGCATCCGAGGCTCGGCAGCAGGCTATTGCAGCATTGCGTTTCGCAGGCATCCCGTTCTCATCGCCCCGTGGCGCTCCTCCCAAAAA
>JANXUW010000275.1 GCA_025351985.1 Pseudolysobacter sp. | reverse complement strand
GAAAAAAACATCACGATGTCGGTCGCGCGCGAACTCAAGCAGATGATCGACAAGCAGCCTGGCATGAGCGCTGTGCTGACACGTGACGGCGATTATTTCGTCGCCCTTGAAGATCGCTACAAAAAGGCGCGTGAAGCCAAGGCCGATCTTTTCGTTTCGGTACACGCGGATGCATTCTCTTCAAGCGATGCGCACGGTTCTTCGGTTTGGGTTTTGTCTTCGCGTGGTGCCACCAATCAGGCAGCGCGCTGGCTGGCGGATCGAGAGAACCGTTCCGATCTGGTCGGCGGCGTATCGATGGACAACAAGGATCAAACCCTCGCAGCGGTACTGCTCGACTTGCAGCAGGGCGCAACGCTCGAAGCCAGCAGCAATATCGCGGAAAACGTATTGCGTGCGTTGGGCAAGATCGGCACCACGCATCGTGGTTATATCGAGCGTGCGAACTTCGTCGTATTGCGTTCGCCGGATGTGCCGTCGATCCTGGTCGAGACGGCGTTCATCAGTAATCCGAGCGAAGAGAAACGCCTGAATTCGCCAGGCGAACGCGAAAAACTGGCGAGCGCCATCCTCGACGGTGTCCGTGACTATTTCCGCGCCACGCCGCCGCCAGGCACACTGTTTTCCGCCAACGCGTCACGCGACAAAACCGGCGGCCAGCACATTGCCGCACGCAGCGATAGCATGTCGGCAGTGCCTGAGTAGGCGCGTCGCGCAAGCCGGCAAATCTTGCCGTTCCGATCTCACCCTTCGTGCTCATGTCGTGCAAGCATCGGCTATCATGTCGAGCTTGCAACCGAGCGACCGCATGTCCCGTATCCGGCAACTTTCTCCCGAACTGATCAACCAGATCGCCGCTGGTGAAGTCATCGAACGCCCGGCTTCGGTGGTCAAGGAACTGGTGGAAAACAGCGTCGATGCGGGCGCCACGCGCATCGAAATCGAGATCGAGGATGGCGGCGCACGGCTGATTCGCGTACGCGACAATGGTAGCGGCATCGCAGTCGATGAACTGCCGCTGGCGGTAACGTCGCATGCGACCAGCAAGATTGACTCGCTGGATGATCTGGAGCAGGTTTTGACGCTGGGTTTTCGCGGCGAAGCGTTGCCGAGCATTGCCTCGGTCGCGCGCTTTGCCATGAGCTCGCGGCCCGCGGCGCAAGACTCCGGCTGGCGTCTCGAAATCGAAGGTGGTCGCAATCAGACACAGCAGCCTGCGCAGCATCCGGTCGGTACCACGATCGAGGTGCGTGATCTGTTTTACAACGTGCCGGCGCGGCGCAAATTCCTGCGCGCGGAGCGTACCGAGTTCGGTCATATCGATGAGCTCGTCAAATCCATGGCGCTCGCGCGCATGGATATCGAGTTTCGTCTGAGCCATAACGCCAAGCCGGTGCGATTGCTGCGGCCGACCACCGACGCAAGCAGCGCGTTGCAGCGCGTCGGCGAAGTCTGCGGCGATATCTTCGTTGGTCAGAGTCTGCATCTCGATCATGCCGCGGCCGGTCTGCGCTTGTCCGGCTGGGTGGGTTTGCCGACCGCGTCGCGCAGCCAGGCCGACCAGCAGTTTTTTTATGTCAACGGTCGTCTGGTGCGTGATCGTGTGCTCGCGCATGCGGTGCGTCAGGCATATGCCGATGTTTTGTATCACGGTCGTCACGCCGCGTTCGTGTTGTATCTCGAACTCGATCCGACGATGGTGGACGTCAACGTGCATCCGGCCAAGAGCGAGGTGCGTTTTCGCGAAAGTCGGCTCGTACACGATTTTCTTTATCGCACACTGCATGCGGCATTGGCTGAAACTCGCGCGGGTTCGGTGTCGTCGGCTCCGAGCGGCTTGGCGCCAGCGCCGCCGGGTTTTGCGCCAGGCAGCGGCGCGCAAGCATCACCAAATACCGCGTGGTCGGCGCAGCGCGCGGATTGGCGCACGCAATCGCCGCTCGCGCTTGGCGTGCGCGAACCGCTGGCGGAATATGCGCTGCTTGCCGGTATCGAGCAAAATAGTACCGTTGTGGATTATGCGAACATATCCACAATGCAGCATTCATCCTCCGGCATGGATGCAGGGGACGGCAGTATTCCGCCGTTGGGTTTTGCCGTGGCGCAACTGCATGGCATTTATGTGCTGGCGCAGAATTCGGCAGGTTTGATCGTGGTGGATATGCATGCGGCGCATGAGCGCATCACTTACGAAAAGCTCAAAGCGGCGCGCGAGAACGATGGCATTCGAGCACAAATCCTGCTCGTGCCATTGACTCTGGCGGTGAGCGAGCGCGAAGCCGCGTGCGTCGAGGAGCAGGCCGAACGGTTTGTCGAGCTCGGTTTCGAGATCCGCCGCAGCGGCCCGCAAAGCCTCGTGATACGCCGTTATCCGGTGTTGCTCGAAAACGCTGATGTCGGCAGTCTGGTACGCGATGTGATTGCCGACCTGATCACGCACGGCAGCTCGCGCCGACTTGAAGAAGTGCAAAACCAAGTCATCTCGACGATGGCGTGTCATGGTTCGGTACGCGCCAATCGGCGCTTGAATTTGCCCGAAATGAACGCATTGTTGCGCGAGATGGAAGCCACCGAACGTTCCGGACAATGCAATCATGGTCGGCCGACCTGGGTGCAATTGTCGATAGCCGAACTCGATCGTCTGTTTTTGCGTGGTCGTTAATCCTCAACGAGAGAAATGAAAATGTTGAAATTGAGTCTGTTGTTCAGTGTACTTTTTGCTGGCGTTGGCGTGACTTCCGCCGGTCTTGATGGCGATTACACCAAGCAAATCGATACATGGCGGGCGCAACGTTTGCAACGTTTGCAGGCGCCGAATGGCTGGTTGTCACTGATCGGCTTGCCATGGCTCAAGAACGGCAGCAACAGCGTCGGCAGCGCCAAGGACAACGACGTCGTATTGACCAAGGGGCCAGCACATCTCGGCAAGATTTTGCTTAAGGATGGCAAGGCGACGATCACACTGGATGCTGCGGCAAACGCGCAGATCGACGGCAAGGTCGCGACGAGCGCGGAGCTGCTCGACGATTCGCATGAAAAACCAACGACAATATCGTTCGGCAACGTCAGCTTTTACCTGATCGACC
>JANXUW010000535.1 GCA_025351985.1 Pseudolysobacter sp. | reverse complement strand
CGACACGGGAAATTCGCCGAGATAATAGACCGTGCCGTCGTCTTCCTTGATCTCGCGAAAGCGGATCGGCAGCGCTTGTCCAAGCAGCGGCGTGGCCGTGCCGGTGATTTGCGCGGCGACAGCTTGCGGCATCGGCGTGCTGCCTTTTTTCTGCACCGCGATATTCAGCAAGCCGGTGTGCGCGGAATGCACGAAGCCGTACTGTTTCGCCACGCTGTCCGGCAACATGTCGGCGCTCAGTGCGTTGTAATAGACGATGTAGTCGCCGAACTCCTGCAGCTGTTCGGCATGGCTGCGCGCAGGCGCGAACAGGCAAGCAATAAAGACACCGCAAAAGGCGAATTTCAGCAGAATACGCATGGCAACGGTTCCGATGGGCAATGGAGAATCCTCTGGTCTTTCGTACTCAAACAAGCCGCGCGGCGGCGTCGAACAGTGGCTGCACGATCAAGGCGCGCGCCAGATAAATCGCCAGCGTTGCGATCAGTGGCGAGAAATCAAAACCACCGAGCGGCGGCAGGCGATTGCGCAACGGTTTCAGCACCGGCTCGGTGATCTGGTAGATCAGCGGAATCACCGGACTGCGTGTATCGGCGCCGACGAAACTCAGCAGCGCGCGGATCAGGATCAGCCAGAAATACGCCATCAACACATATTCGATCAATTCGGCCAATGCCCAGACCAGCGTGCCCGGTAACGACAACGATGCACCAGCCAGCGCGCCCAGTGTGACTACCTTGATCACTTCGAGCAGATAGACCAGCAATACGCCGGCGACATCCAGATTGCGCCAGCCCGGAATCACGCGACGCAGCGGCATCAGGATCGGATTTGTGTACTTGTATAAAAATTGACAAATGGGATTATAGAAATTCGCGCGCACCAGTTGCAGCAATACGCGAGCTACGACCGCGCCGATCAACAGGTCGAAAAAAAACTGGACGAGGATCTGCGCGGCGTTGGCGAGGTAATTCATTCGGTGCTCCGCTCAGTTGCCGAATTCGGAAGACATTGCACGGCCGCGTTCGGTCGCCGCGGTGAGTGCGCGCGCCACGACTTCGCGCAGTCCGTCATTGGCGAATTGATGCAGCGCGGCCTCGGTGGTGCCGTTCGGCGAAGTGACGCGTTCGCGTAATCGCGCCGGCGATTCGCCATCCTCACGCAACATGCGGCCCGCGCCGAGACAGGTCTGCGTTGCCAGTTCGCGCGCCACATCGCGCGGCAGACCCTGCGTGACTGCGGCGTCTTCGAGCAGTTCGACCAGCAGGAAAAAATACGCCGGGCCGGAGCCGGACAATGCGGTGACGGTATCGATCAACGCTTCGCGCAAGATCCATACCGTCGTGCCGACGGCTGCGAGCATGCTTTCCGCGACTTGTTTCTGTTTCGCGCTGACCTGGGCGTTGGCGAACAATGCGCTGGCGCCGGCGCCGATCAGCGCCGGCGTGTTCGGCATGCAGCGCACGATCGGCAGGCGACCGCCGAGCCAGTTGTCGATCTGGTCGCTGCGGATGCCGGCGGCAATCGAAATCAGCAGCGGTTTGGTCGCCTGCGCCACCATGCGCAACTCGGCGCAGACGGTTTTCATCACCTGCGGTTTGACCGCGAGCAGGATGACGTCGCAGCCATCGGCGGCCTCGGCATTGGCGGTGGCATGGCGCACGCCGAAATCGGCGGCGAGGCGCTGGCGCAGTTCCGTATTGGGTTCGGCGACCGAAATGCGCGATGCGTCGTAGCCGTTGCGCAGCAATCCGCCGATCAGGCTGCGCGCCATGTTGCCGCCACCGATGAACGCGATCGAAGCGCTGGAGACAGGAAGTGCGTGGCTGGATTTGGGCATGACACGTCGCCGTGTTGCGGGAGGGTTGCCAAGGATAGCAAGCCTGCATGGCAACGCCGCGGATGGTTCGCAAATTTTCGTCTGAAGCTTGCGGCTACGCAGTTGTAATGAAGGAATTCTCAGTGTCTGAGCTGATCGACCGTGGCGGGGTTTTGTTCAGCGGCAACGTGCATAATCGGCGCGGCCATCGACGTCGGGGCTGCATCTGTTGGTGTGTGGTGCGCGGCGTGTTTCAGCGCAGTGTTATCGGATGACCCGCATATTTTCATTTGAAGGAGGCTGTGTTGAGTACGGAAATCTCTGCCGAAACAAAAACCAAAAACATCCTGCAAATGCTCGG
>JANXUW010000242.1 GCA_025351985.1 Pseudolysobacter sp. | reverse complement strand
CTCGTATCCGGGGAACTCCAGCACGCGCATCTGGCGGAACTGGAACGGTGAATACGCGTTGCTGAAAAGCTCCAGCGATTTTTTGCCGGATACGAGCGGTTTGCGCAGAGTTTCGCCAATACCGTGCCGTTTTCCGAAATCATCGGTTTCACCACCGACCTGCGCGATCCCGACGATGTGGATTACGTGTATTACGTCACCGCGCACGAAATCGCGCATCAGTGGTGGGCCCATCAGGTGATCGGCGCCAACGTCCAGGGCGTGACGATGCTCGATGAAACCTTCGCCCAATATTCCGCGCTCATGCTGATGGAATACGAATACGGCATACCCCAAATGCGCAAGTTCCTGAAGTATGAGCTCGATCGTTATCTGGCCAGCCGCGGCGGCGAAACGGTTGAGGAGATGCCACTCGCGCTGGTTGAAAACCAGGATTACATCCACTACCACAAGGGCGCGGTCGCGATGTATGCGCTGAAGGATTATCTCGGTGAGGATGTCGTCGACAAAACGCTGTCGCGCTACGCGCACGACAAGGCATTCCAGTTGCCGCCCTACACCACGACCTACGAATTTCTCGACTATCTGCGTCAGGATGCCGGCACGAAATGGACGCCGCTGATCGATGACCTGTTCACGCGCATCACGCTGTTCGACAACCGCGTGGTCGAGGCGACCGCGAAAAAACGCAGCGACGGCAAATACGACCTGACCATGAAATTGCATACCGGCAAGTTCTACGCCGACGGCCTCGGCAAGGAGACCAAGGCCAGCGTCGATATTCCGATCGATCTCGGTGTATTCGCACGCGGCAAGGACGACAAGGAAGCGAACCAGAAAGTATTGCTGCTGGAAAAACGCGACATCGCCGATGGCGACAGCAGCATCACGCTGGTCCTCGACGAAGCACCGTACGAAGTCGGCATCGATCCGTACAACAAGTTGATCGATCGCATATCGGACGACAACCGCATGCGCGTCACGCTGGAATAGCGCCGCACGCGGAAGAAATATCGCAGGCCATGGAAGGCCTGCTTATCGCGATCACATGCGCGTTGCCTTGCTGACAACGCGCGAGTTTTGCATCAGGACAATATCTCGAAATTGTCCGCATCCATCCACGCCGGGAAACGCTCGCGATGTGCCGCGAGCGTCGTCGCGCTCAAGCTCACACTCACGGTTTGCTCTTGCGCACCAAGCTCGATGAGCGGCTGGCCGATGAAATCCAGCACGACGCTGTCGCCGGAATAATGCAGATCGTTGCCATCGGTGCCGACGCGATTCACGCCGACGCAATAACTCAGATTTTCGATCGCGCGCGCGCGCAACAGCGTGCTCCACGGATAACGTCGTGGCGTCGGCCAATTGGCAACGAAAATCAGCAGGTCGTAATCGAAGCGGTTCGGCGCGCTGACGTTGTAGCGATTGCGCGACCACACCGGGAAACGCAAGTCGTAGCAAACCTGTGGACAGATGCGCCAACCGTTGAGTTCGACAATCAGGCGCTGCTCGCCGCCGGCGTAACGCTCGTGTTCGCCGGCCATGCGAAACAGATGACGTTTGTCGTAACTCTGCAGCGTTCCATCCGGGCGTGCCCAGAACAGGCGGTTGTAACACCGCTCGTTTTCGCGAATCACCATGCTGCCGGTGATGACGCTGCCGACTTCGCAGGCGAGTGCACGCAACCACGTCACACTTGCGCCTTGCATCGATTCGGCGTTGCCGAGGGTTTCATTGGTGAAGCCGCTGGTGAAGGTTTCCGGCAACACGATCAGATCGCTCTGCCCTTTCAAACCGCGCACCAGTGCGCCGTAGTATTCGCGATTCGCCGCGGCATCGTGCCAGCGTGTCGCGCCCTGGACCAGACTGATTTTCAGATCTTGCATGATTTTCATATCTTGCATAAGCGTTCCGCCGCCGCTTTCAATGTCGCATCCGATTTCGCAAAACACAGCCGTACCAGCTTCGTGCCGGGCGGCATTTCGTAAAACGAAGACAACGGAATCGCTGCGACGCCACCTTCGCGCACCAGCCATTCGCAGAAACTCAAATCATCGAGATCGCTGATTGCCGAATAGTCCACGAGCTGAAAATACGCGCCGCCGACCGCCGGCAAAGTGAAGCGACTTCCCGCCAGCAACTGGCGAAAATTATCGCGGCGCTCTTCGTAGAATTTCGGCAGATCGAGATAATGCTGCGGATCGCTTTCCATGATGTCCGCCAGCGCCCACTGCGCCGGGGTGAACGTGCAGAAGGTCAGGTACTGATGCACCTTGCGGAACTCAACACTGAGCGCGGCGGGCGCGATG
>JANXUW010000236.1 GCA_025351985.1 Pseudolysobacter sp. | reverse complement strand
AAGTCCAGCGACAGCGCGACCTTGCAACCTTGCGTGCCGAGCGCGGTGAAAGTCCAGACGCCGGTGAGTTGACGAAACGGCCCCTCGACCAGATTCATCGTGATACGTTCCGGGCGTTGCAGAACATTGCGCGTGGTGAACGCCTGCGTCAGCCCGGCCATACGCAGATCCAGCCGCGCGGTCAGGGATTGTTCGTCGCTCGCCAGAACCTTGGCGCCGGCGCTCCACGAAAAACGCTTCGGGTAGGCTTGCACATCGTTGACCAGATCGAACATCTGTTCCGCACTGTAGCGCACCAGCGCGCTGCGTCTGATTTTTATCACGAATCATTTCCGCGTAAGTAGCTCATATCTGCAACAATGCCCTGTCATCCGCCGCGACACGCGACGATGATCTCATTCTAGAACGAAGCTTATTGTCCCATGGCTACCAGTAAAGAAAAATCCAAAACCGTCGACAGCACGATCGCGCTCAACAAACGCGCGCGGCACGAGTATTACATCGAAGATCGCTACGAAGCCGGTGTAGCGTTGCAGGGCTGGGAAGTCAAAAGCCTGCGCGAAGGCAGAATCAGCCTCGCCGAGAGTTATGCGATGCTCAGGGATGGCGAACTGTTCCTGTACGGTGCCTCGATTCCGCCGCTGATTTCAGCGTCGACGCATGTCATAACCGATGATCGGCGCACACGCAAACTGCTACTGCATCGCAAGGAGATCGACGAGCTGCTTGGTGCGGTCGAACGCAAAGGCTACACGCTCATTCCCACCGCGATGTACTGGAAACACAACAAGGTGAAACTCGAAATCGGCGTCGCGCGCGGCAAGCAGGAACACGACAAGCGCGCGACCGAAAAAGAGCGCGACTGGAATCGCGAGAAGCAGCGGGTGATGCGCGTGAGATAACAGTAGTTGCGACGGCGGCGGAAGTGAACCACCGTCTCGCAGCAGCGCGTGCTTCGCTCGAAAAAAAGCAGGCCCGATTTCTCAGGCCCACTTTTTCCATTCATAGAAAACCAGACGCGCGTTATTGATCCTGCTTCTTGTGCTCGATGCGTTTGCTCTGGTGATTTTCGCGACCTTGAATCTTGGCCTGTTCTGCGGTCGAGACATGTCCGTTCTTGCCGGCTCGTGCTTCGGCATTGTCGACATGCTTCTGCCCACGTTCGAGCGCACCTACCTGATGATTGTTTAGCTGCCCCGAATTGATACCGTTCTCGATGCGCTGCTGCTGATTCACGTTGCGCTGCACATCGGCCTGCATACGTTGCGAGGATGCCGAATTCGGGTTGCCGATAATGCCATGGTGTTTGTCGTTGGTAATCGCCGCACTCTCATGATTCTGCGCGCTCTGGATGCGTGCCTGTTCCGTCGTCGACAACGAACCGTTTTTCATGTCGCGCGCTTCCATATGATCGATATGCGCTTCGCCTTTTTCCAGACGCGCAGCCTCGCCTGTACTCAGCTCGCCGGATTGCAAACCTTGCTCGATACGTTGCTGTTGTTGCGTATCGCGTTGCACTTCGGTACCGGCGGTCTGTGCAAAAACCGGCACGGCCAACAATGCGCAAAGGGCGCTGGCGATCAGGGTCGTATGCAATTTCATGAGCGTCTCCTGCTTGAACGAGTTGGGGAAATTTTGAATCGCAAACACAAGAACGCTACTTCTGACGATGCGTTGACTTGAGCCTGCGACCATCCCCAACACATTCATCGGCGAGCAAGATTCGCGCTCGTCCACAACATTTTAAATCCCCTTCCGGCGAACCTTGAAGCAATGCAACGCATACCCATATATACTGTGGCGGTGAAACAATGATTCCACGGGGGCGATCGGCTTCGACGGGGGTTACGAAATCACTGGGTGCATGCCGAGGGGGTAGCTTTCCTCGTTAATCCAGCTGCAAAATTATAGTTGCCAACGACGACAACTACGCACTGGCCGCTTAAGGCCTAAGCCCTGAACCCCTTTGTCCCTGTGCTCGGGGATGTTCAGGTCATTATCACAGGATCGCCGCTGCACTCGTCTGGCGTGCAGCGTCTAAAACTACAGACTGATGTTCGGACAGCCTAGCCACTCGGACTGCCGAATGTGACATCAAATGAGCGTGCTAAGCATGTAGTACCGAGGACGTAGGACTTTCGGACGGGGGTTCAATTCCCCCCGCCTCCACCACTTGATAGTGCGACAACGTCCAACAAAGGCCGGTTAACCCAATGAAAATGCGGGTTCCGGCCTTTTTCTTGTCCGGTGTTGTGTGACAAGGTGTATTGCAATCCTATGTTTGGCGGGGGCATGATAGGGGGCATTCTCCCTTTTGCCACAAGCGATGCCCCCATGCCCCTGACCGACATCCTGATACGCGCGAGCAAGCCAACCGAGAAGCCGCAGCGCCTTTTCGACAGTGGGGGCATGTATATCGAAATCTCGCCGTCTGGGGGCAAGCTATGGCGGCTGAAATATCGCCATGGTGGGAAAGAGAAACGTCTCGCGCTCGGCGTGTACCCGGCGATCTCCCTCAAGGATGCCCGCGAACGCCGCGACGCCGCCCGCAAACTACTCGCCGCCGGCATCGATCCGGGCGAACAGCGCAAGGCAGAGAAAGCGGCCGGCACCGATCGGGACGCAAACAGTTTAGAAGTTGTCGCACGCGAGTGGTTCGCGCAGCAGTCGCCGAACTGGGTCGAAGGCCATTCGAGCAAGATCATCGCACGGCTGGAACGCGATATTTTCCCGTGGATCGGCGCGCGTCCGATCGCAGATGTGACCGCGCCGGAAATATTGAAGTCGTTGCGACGCATCGAAGCCCGCGGCACGATCGAAACGGCTCACCGTGTACTGCAAAACTGCGGGCAGATATTCCGGTACGCCGTCGCCACCGGCCGTGCCGAGCGCGACCCCACCCCCGACCTGCGCGGCGCATTGGCGCCAGTGAAGGAAGCGCATCACGCCGCGATTACCGAGCCTGCGGCGATTGGTGGCCTGCTCCGTGCCATCGACATCTATCGCGGCGCGCCAGTGACCAAGAGCGCGCTGATGCTGGCGCCGCTGGTGTTTGTTCGGCCTGGCGAATTACGGCATGCCGAGTGGAGCGAGATCGATCTGGACGCCGCGCTGTGGAACATCCCCGCCGCGCGCATGAAGATGAAGGATGCGCATCTTGTGCCGCTATCCACCCAGGCGGTTGCAATCCTGCGCGAGCTGCACCCGCTGACTGGTCGATCGCGCTATGTCTTCCCCGGCGCCCGCAGCCACCAGCGCCCAATGAGTGAAACCGCCATCCTCG
>JANXUW010000205.1 GCA_025351985.1 Pseudolysobacter sp. | reverse complement strand
AATTCAATTGACAGTCTGACAACGGCTTCATAGACTCCCGGCTTTGATTGCCATGAAGGCGGGCGCGTTGTTTTTGCGTGCCGATCCCATCGTTGAACTGGTCGATGTACATCGCGCTCAGGCGGTTGCCCGCGGTGTCGTAGCCATAGGCGAAATCAATTCCCGAAGTAGCCGCGTAGTCCTTGCTGGTGACTTGGCCTGCCACGTTGTAGGTGTAGGTAATCGTCTGGCTACCCTTGCCGACGGCGAAAGTCTGTTGCACTTGCGGTGCTGCATCGAAGCTCGCGTTGCCGGCCTGGTTCGCATCGATGATGCAGTTGCCGACGCCGATAAAACTCACGGTCGAGCCGCTGATCGAACACACCGCACTCGCTGCAGCGTCGATCGTCAAAGCTACGGTGAGACCGGAACTTGCCGTCGCCGTGACGTTGTAGGTCGCGCCGCCGACTACTGCTGCGACCGGCGCAGTCGAGGTGAACGTGATCGTCTGATTCGATTTGCTCGCGCCGCAGCCCGGAAACTTGAACGAACCGATACGCGTTTGCCAGTTGCTGATGCTGCCGTTGGTCTGGGTATCGTAATACTCGTTGGTGTACCAGAAGGTGCAATCGTCGGAGGGATCCAGGCTCATCGCCGAATAGTCGCCCCAACGGTTGATCAAGGTGCTGGATAACGAGCCCGGTCCATCCGTTTGCGAACCGGCACCTGCGGTCATGACGGTTTCGGTTTGCGGCAGGTTGTTAAGCGTATCGCCGATCAGACGCCCGGAGTAGGCGATGCTCGGGAAATTCGGGCTGGTGGCGTTCGATGTGCTGTAGCCAACCGCCATATTGCCCTGACTATCGACAGCCAGACTGCCCATCCAGCGGTACAGCGTGGTATCCGGCGCGTAGATCTGTTGTTGCACCGGCGTGGTCGTGATCGTGCCGCCGCTGACATTGATCTGCGCCCACTGCGGGCTCAGCGTCGAGGATGCGCTGGTTTGTGTGGAGTGCACCACCCACAACGACTCGGCGCTGCCGATCTTGCGGTACTGCACTTTCTGCATGAGTCGATCGCCCAGCGAATCAAGCATGTTGGTCGTGTTCGGCTGCGGCACGATGTTCTGGTTGGGCGACGTATAGTTGGTCTGACTGACGTTGGTCGCCGCGCCCAAGGTACCGCCCGCACCACAGTTTGCGCCCGCAGTGAACTTGCGCACTTCAAAGGTGAATGCGGTTTGCGACTCGGAAACAAAATAGTTCGGCGTTCCGGCCGGTGGCAGCGAAGCCGCACTCGTTCCGAGCAAATTGCTCGGGATCATCGTGAACGGATCAGAGGTGTTCGCGATAAAACCGATCGAACTGGTCAGCGCCGCACCGGCATACATGTCGCTCTTGCTGAAGGACGCGAACATGGTGCCAGCAAAAGCGCTGTTGGACGCTTTGAACCCGTTCGCGCTCATGTACAGGCAATCGGTCCACACACCGAATTTAGGGTAATCGTTCATGGTTCCGGCGGGCGGTTTGCCCACGCCGCCCGTGTCCATTTTCACCGCATACAGATACCAGCCGCCCGCGACCGGATCGCTGGTTTTGGACACCGCGAAACACTGATAGAACGGCGCGATCGGATTGCCGCTGGTATTGAATTTGAAAGCGAAGTCGGTAAGAATCCAGCGATCCGTAAGCGCGTCATGCACCACGACCGGATCGCCCTGATTACTCGTGTCGCAAACGGTGCCGCTGCTGGCGGCGCTCCACAGCGAAGCCTCGGTAAACGCTGCGATGCGTGCTCCGGTAGTCTTGTTGTAGATCGCGTAAGCATCGTTGACCGCCTGGATATACACGGTCGGGCCGACATCGCCGTTGACATCGGGCGGCCAGCCGGCACCAGCGGTACCGCCGGTGACGCTTTCGCTGAAGGCGAGGCCGGCGAAGGTTGTGGACGGCGCAGGCATCGGTGCAAGCGGGACGTTGTTCGGTCCATCCGCACCTGGCAGCGAAGGACCCGACGGCGGCGGACGCTGCGGCTCCGGCCCCTCGAATTCATTCCACATATGGTAGTACTGCGGCACGGTGAACGAGGTGTATTGCAAGTCGCGCAGGTCACCGTTGTATTCCGATGGCAGCACCACCGGCATGGCGTAGGTGCTGGCAGCTCCCTCGGTCGGTGCGTCTGTCTCCAGCTGTTGCGCAGCAATTTGCGCTGGCGCAAACGACATCACGACCGTCGCTGCCAGCAAGGAGCACACCACACGCACGAAGCGTGGCTTGAGCATACGCATATTGAACCCCTGAATAGTACCGATGAAACGCAGATCCCCATCGGACAGCAGCGAATCGCCCCGCCCGACCCCGGCAACATCATACTAGTTCCAGAGGCGGAGTCCAGACTAGTTCTATATAACCAAATAGATGCAACCCATCTGCTGACAGGGATGAAGTTGGCGCAGCCTTCGCCAGCAAGCGAGCTTGTTTGGTGGGCAAGATCGGGTTGACAGTCGCCGCGCTTCAGCGGATCGGTCTACGCAGCGTTTCGCCGCATACGTCCGCCGTCTCATGTGGCGGGCGGGTCGACGCAAAACTCTGTATCCTGCCGATCTGGAAAAAAGCCTATGGCATCGGCTATTCTGCAACCCATTTGCCGGGCTTCAGGCCGGTCACGCCGATGACTTTTTGAGGCAGCTTTGAGCAACTCCCGATTCAAACTCAACAAGCCGTCCTTGTGGCGCGCGCTTCTGCTCAGCCTGCTGGTTGCCGGACTGAATTTTGCACTGTGGGCGGTGGTCAACCGTCCGGTGCAAGTGCCGGACTGGACCGGCAAGATCAAGGGCATGGCGGTCAACTGGTTTCAACGTTACCAGAGCCCGATCAAGCGCATCTATGCGGACGAGGCCGATGTCGAGAGCGACATCAAGCTGCTGTCGCAATACACCAGCCGCCTGCGCAGTTATACCTCGACCGAAAGCCCGTCGGTACCGCGCCTAGCCGCAAAATATGGCATGACTGTATTGGCTGGCGCGTGGCTGGACCGGCGCAGCGAAAACAACGAACTCGAACTCGGAGCGCTGATCGATTCGGCACGCCAGAACAAGAACATCGATCGCGTCATGATCGGCAACGAAACCCTGCTGCGGCAGGATCTCAGCCCGAACGAATTGATCAACTACCTCGACCGTGCCCGCGCCGCGCTCAAGCAGCCGGTATCGACCGCCGAGCCGGTCGGCATCTGGCTGCGTAATCCGAAACTGGTCAAGCACGTCGACTTCATCACCGTGCATCTGCTGCCGTACTGGAACGGCGTGATCCGCCGCGACGCAATCGGCCTCAGCGTGCTCAAGGACTACAACGACCTGCGCGCGCGTTATCCCGACAAACATATCCTGATCGGCGAAATCGGCTGGCCGTCGAACGGTGATCGCCACGAATACGCGCAACCGTCGATTGCCGACGAAGCGCAATTCCTGCGCGAGTGGTTCTACACCGCCGATCTGTACAACCTCGATTATTTCATCGAGGAGGCGTTCGACCAGCCGTGGAAAGAAGCTGGCGAAGGTCGCGTCGGCGCGTATTGGGGCATGTTCAATTCGGATCGGCAGCCGAAGTTTCCGCTTACCGGCAAGGTGGTCGAAGATCCGCAATGGCCGTGGAAAGCGTTGATCGGTTCGCTGCTCGGGCTCGGGCCGATGTTCTGGTTTGCGCGGCATTTCATGCGCTTCAAACCGGCCGGCATCGTGTTTTATCTGATCCTGCTGCAACTATCGGCCTCGCTGCTGGTGTGGTCGGCGATGGTGCCGTACGCGTTTTATCTGTCGCCGTTCGACTGGGCGATGTTGATCGTCTTGTTCCCGGCACAGATCGCAATCGTGATGATCCTGCTGATCAACGGTTTCGAGTTCACCGAAGTGCTGTGGCGACCGCGCTGGATGCGCCAGTTCGGTCTGCTCAATCCGCTGCCGGGCGATCCACAGCCGTTTGTGTCGATTCACCTCGCGTGCTGCAACGAGCCGCCGGAGATGGTGATCCTCACGCTCGATTCGCTGGCCGCACTTGACTACCAGAACTTCGAAGTGCTGGTGATCGACAACAATACGAAGAACGATGACGTGTGGAAACCGGTCGAGGAACACTGCCGGAAACTCGGCAACAATTTCCGCTTCTTCCACCTGAATCCATGGCCCGGCTTCAAGGCCGGCGCATTGAATTTCGGTCTGAAGCAAACCGATGCACGCGCCGAAGTCATCGCTGCGATCGACGCCGATTACGTCGTGCGCGCGGATTGGCTCAAGGCGCTGACCGGCTACTTTGCCGATCCGAAAGTCGCCGTCGTGCAATGCCCGCAGGCGCACCGTGACTGGGAACACAACGCCTTCAGGCGCATGACGAACTGGGAATACGATGGCTTCTTCCGCATCGGCATGCACCATCGCAACGAGCGCAACGCGATCATCCAGCACGGCACCATGACCATGGTCCG
>JANXUW010000166.1 GCA_025351985.1 Pseudolysobacter sp. | reverse complement strand
GATCGCGCGCATCCACGATCCGCTCGGCGCCAAACGCGCGATCGAAGGCGCCTACACCACCACCGAGAATGCACCGCCGGCACGCCAAGGAACCTCTGATTAACCTACTGCGCTCGATAATTTACACGCCGACGATGCTCGGACTGCGAAGGCAGGATGCTGAAGCGAACATTCGCGCAGCGAATGGCCCGCAGGGCGAGTCGCAGATGCGGCGAGTCATCCTCATTTACGACCAGTAAACTCCGGTTCCTGCGCTCCGGCGACGCGCAAATTCTGCTCGCTCGCTACGGTTAATCAGAGGTTCCCTAACCGCGCGCCGGATCATCGCGTTTCGTGACATCGCCACTACATCGATTCGTGGTTGAATACGGCATCATCGTCAGTTCAGGATTTTCAGGCTGATTAAGCCACCAAAGGAGGCCACCGTGATTACCACCATCCTCACCGATATCGAAGGCACTACGAGCTCAATCAGCTTCGTCAAGGATGTGCTGTTTCCGTACGCGCGCGAGCGGCTGCCGGCATTTATCGTCACCCATGCCGACACGCCCGAAGTGCAGCACTGGCTGCACGATGCGGCGAAAGAAGCCGGACTGATATCCGCGACCCAGCAGGAAATGATTGCGCTGCTGCAGCGCTGGATCGACGAAGATCGCAAGTCGACCGCGTTGAAAGCCCTGCAAGGCATGATCTGGCAGACCGGTTATGGCGCTGGCGATTATCGTGCGCATATCTACCCGGATGCGGCGCGCGCGCTGCGCGAATGGCATGCGTCGGGCATCAAACTTTATGTGTATTCGTCCGGTTCGATCCAGGCGCAGGAATTGTTTTTCGGCAACAGCGAAGCCGGCGATCTGCGCGACCTATTCTCGGGATTTTTCGACACCACCAGCGGACCGAAACGCGAGACTGATTCATATCGAAATATTCTGAGCACGATCGACGTGCCGGCGGATCAGGTCTTGTTCCTCTCCGATATCGTCGAAGAACTCGATGCCGCGCGCAGCGCCGGTTTGGCGACGATACTACTCGCGCGTCCGCCGACGATTTGCAGCGCGCCCGAGATCGGCGGTCACCGCTGCATCGACAGCTTCGAAAAAATTTCGCTCACCTGATTCCCATTCATTCACCCATGACGATTTTACTGCGCGCTTTGTATTCCGGATTTCTCGTCGATGTATTCCTGCGCCCGTTGCGCCGCCCTTACCTGCAAGGGCCGGGATTGTTTTTCGCCCTGCTCGCCGTGGCCACGCTGGCGAATATCGGCTTCAACTGGCTGATCACGCCGCTACCGAATAATTTCGATGCCAGCGGTGCCTTGGCGATGGCGATGGAGGCACTGCTGATCCTGCTGTCGGCGTATGCGATGTCGATGCTCGCGCGACGCCGTGAACTGGTCTGGGATCTGTCCGCGTTGCTGATGGCCGCAGCGATCATGTACCAGATCCTGCTGCAGACGCCGGCGCAGGAATGGATCGAACCGTGGCTCGAACGTCATCAACCCGCGCTGATCCAGCCGCTGTTCTGGTTGCTGCATGCGTGGTGGTTCGTGATCGTGTTGCGCATCGCCGCGCGCCTGCATGCGCCATCGACGTGGCGCTGGATCGCGGCGGGCCTGTTGGTGTTCTGCATCACGTTCGTGCCGTGGAGTTTCTTGCCGAAACCGGCGTTCTGGAATCAGGACAGCATGGACGCCGGTGACACCACCGCGGACGCGCAGTTTCCCAACGCCACGCCGGATAACAATGCCGACGCCGATATCAATCTCGATCCGCAACCGGACTTCGACGCCGAAGCGGTGATGTACGATCAGCCGCGTCTAATGCACCAAGCGATCGACAAACTCGTGCTGCGCGCATCCGGCAAAGCCAATCTTTATCTGATCGGTTTTGCCGGCGACAGCGAAGAAAATGTATTTCGCAACGAAGTCGAATTCGTCGAGCAGCAATTCACTCGGCGCTTCGATGCGGCAGGCCACACGCTGCTGCTCGAAAACAATGTCGCGACTTTGCAGGATCGCCCGATCGCGAGCCTGACCAATCTCGATATCGCACTTGATGCAGTCGCGAAAAAGATGAATCGCGAAGAAGACGTGCTGCTGCTTTTTCTTACGAGTCATGGCAGCGAGGATCATCAGCTCTACGTCGACATGGATCCGCTGCCGCTGAACCAGATTGCGCCGGAAGATCTGGCCGAATCGCTCAACAAAGTCCCGATTCGCTGGAAGGTGATCGTGATCTCGGCGTGTTACTCGGGTGGCTTCATCGACGCGCTGAAAAACTCCACGACCATGATCATCACCGCCGCGCGCGAAGACCGCACCTCGTTCGGCTGCGGCACCGACTCCGACATCACGTGGTTCAGCAAGGCGTTTTTTGCCGACGCCCTCAATCAAACCGACGACTTCGCCGCAGCGTTTGCCATCGCCACGCAACACATCAGCGAATGGGAAACCCGCGACAAGGAAAAACCGTCGTTCCCGCAAATCGCCAGCACGCCGTTGATCGAGGAAAAACTCAAGCAGTGG
>JANXUW010000142.1 GCA_025351985.1 Pseudolysobacter sp. | reverse complement strand
GTCGGCGAAGCGATCACCAACATGGCGGCGGCGCCGATCGCGGCGTTGTCGGAAATCAAACTTTCGGCCAACTGGATGGCTGCGGTGTCGTACGCGACCGAAGACGCCGCGTTGTTCGACGCGGTGAAAGCGGTCGGCCTGGAGTTGTGTCCCGCGCTTGGCATTTCGATTCCTGTCGGCAAGGATTCGCTCTCGCTGCACACCGTGTGGAACGACGGCGAGCGCCAGCGCAATACGGTTGCGCCGGTGTCACTGATCGTCACCGCGTTCGCGCGTGTCGGCGACGTGCGCTCGTCGCTGACGCCGCAGTTGCGACTCGACCAAGGCGAGAGCGAACTTTGGCTGATCGATCTCGGTGCCGGGCAAAATCGCCTCGGCGGTTCGGCACTCACACAGGTATTCAATCGCAGCGGCGGCGCGCCGGTGGACCTCGACGATCCGCTGTTGCTGAAGAATTTTTTCGCCGCGATCCAGGAAGCGAATCGGCTCGGTTTGCTGCTCGCGTATCACGATCGCTCCGATGGTGGCGCGCTGATCACCGCGTTCGAAATGGCGTTCGCCGGACACTGCGGCCTCGGCATCGATCTGGCCGGCTGGGCCGATAACGCGTTGCGCGCGCTGTTTACCGAGGAACTCGGCGCAGTCGTGCAGATCCGTGCCGACGATCGCGGAAAATTCATCGCGCTGCTGCAGCGTCATGCGCTGGATCAACTCGCGCATCTGATCGGTCGGCCGAAACCCAAGCTCAGCATCGTGCTGCGTTCCGGCACGGAAATCGTCGCGCGCTGGATGTGGCAGGACCTCATCACGATGTGGTCGGAAACCAGTCACGCGATGCAACAGCGACGCGACAATCCGGTCTGCGCCGATGCCGAAAATCTGTGGCGCTGCAGCGAGGAAGATCTCGGCATCAGCCCGAAACTCGGTTTCGACCCGACGCAGAATATCGCCGCGAAATTTGCCAGCGCGACCGTACGACCACGTGTCGCCATCCTGCGCGACCAGGGCGTGAACGGACAAATCGAAATGGCCGCGGCGTTCAACCGCGCCGGCTTCGATGCGTTCGATGTGCACATGACCGACCTGCAAACGGGCCGTTACAAACTCGATGATTTTGTCGGCCTTGCCGCATGCGGCGGATTTTCCTACGGTGACGTGCTCGGCGCAGGTCGCGGTTGGGCCACATCGATCCTGTTCAATGCGTCGTTGCGCGAACAGTTCACGCGGTTTTTTGCCGATCCGAAAAAGTTCGCGCTCGGTGTGTGTAACGGTTGTCAGATGCTGGCGGCGCTCAAGGAAATTATTCCGGGCGCGCAAAACTGGCCGAGTTTCGAGCGCAACGCGTCGGAGCAATACGAAGCGCGCCTGGTTACCGTCGAGGTGCTTGAGTCACCGTCGATTTTCTTCACCGACATGCACGGCTCGCGCATTCCTGTCGTGGTCGCACACGGCGAAGGCCGCATCGAATATGCCGAAAGCAATGATGCGAAAAAAGTTTCGCCGTGTTTGCGTTTTGTCGATAACCGCGGTCGCGCGACCGAGAATTATCCGCTCAACATCAACGGCTCTAGCGGCGGCATTACCGGCCTGACCGCCGCCGATGGGCGTGTAACCATTTTGATGCCGCATCCCGAGCGCGTGTTCCGCAGCGTGCAGATGTCGTGGCGTCCGCACGAGTGGGGCGAGGATTCGCCGTGGCTGCGCATGTTCCAGAACGCACGTGTGTGGGTAGGTTGAAATGAGCCCGTTACGCCGCTTCGTGCTGTCGGGTTTTCTGTGGTTGCCGCTGTGCTTTTTTGCGTGGTTCTATTTTGCCGGGCCGCTGGTGTTTCCGGCGTTCTGCATCGTGCACTGGGCCGTGGCGCATTTCCTGGCGGATGCGATCAGCGCTGCGAGCCTGGTGTTCGACAGCAAGCTGCACACCGTGGTCATCAACTTCGTGCCGCTGCTCGGGCCGCAGATCGATCCGGCCAGCGGGCGAATGTTCGTGATTGATGCGATTCCGATCAATCCGATGGTGTACGGTTACGCGCTGCCGCTTTTCGCCGGGCTGGTGCTCGCCGCGCCGTTGAGCGGCCGCACCCGCACCTGGCAACTCGTGGCCGGGCTGTGCGTGATCAGCTTCAGCCAGGCGTGGGGCGTGTATTGGGAGCTGCTGAAGTATCTCGGCATGGAGGCTGGGCCATCGGGTGCCGCCATCGTTGCGCGACACGGCATTTCGGCGGAAGTGATTGCCCTTTGTTACCAGTTGGGCTATCTCATGCTGCCGGCGATCGTGCCTGCGGCAATGTGGATCGTATTCAATCGCGGCCTGGTCGAAGAGCTCACACGTCCGGTTTCTCAGGAACCTAATCCGGCCGAATAGGTCGAAAGTCATCCAAGGTCAGACGATAACCCATGTCAGCAGTCTCAGCCCATCTGCCATCGCCCTCGGCCCAGAACATTCTGGCGGCCGATGCGCTGGATGAACGCATCTGCCAGTTTCTGGTCAGTCGCGGTCGTCTGAAAGAAACCGATCTCGTGCGCGCACGGCGCCTGCACGAGGAAGGCGGCGAGGGCAATCTGGTGCCGCTGCTGACGCGGCTCGGGCTGGTTTCCGAGCGCGACATGGGCGATGCGCTGGCCGAAGTGCTGAGCCTGCCGCTGCTCACCGCGAAGGAATTTCCCGAGTCGCCACCGCCGAACGTGCAGGTGTCGATCCGTTTCCTGAAACAGAATCACATGGTGCCGATCGGCGAAAGCGACGACGGCATCGTCTTGCTCGTTGCCGATCCGGCCGAGCGTTATCCGATCGAGGCGATCGAACTCGCGACCGGAAAAACCGCCGAGGTCAAGGTCGGTTTTCGTTCCGAAATCGATGACCTGATCGAGCGGTATTACGGTTCCGGTCGCTCCGCGATGGGTACGATCGTCGAGAATTTGACCGACGAAAACAATCGCAGCGAAGACGATATCGAGCACCTGCGCGATCTGGCTTCCGAAGCGCCGGTGATCCGCTTGGTCAACTTGATTATTCAACGTGCCGTCGAAGGTCGAGCATCGGATATTCATATCGAGCCATTCGAGAATCGCCTGAAAGTGCGCTATCGCGTCGATGGTGTATTGCACGAAGTCGAGTCGCCGCCGGCCGCATCCACCGCCGCGGTGATCTCGCGCCTGAAGATCATGGCCAAGCTCAACATCGCCGAGCGCCGCTTGCCGCAGGACGGCCGCATCATGCTGCGTGTGCAGGGCAAGGAACTCGACTTGCGTGTGTCCACCGTGCCCACGTCGTGGGGCGAATCGGTGGTGATGCGTATTCTCGATCGCGAATCGATCGTGCTGGATTTCCACAAACTCGGTTTCACCGATCAGTTCCTCGCCGGCTTCATGCGCGTGCTGGAAATGCCGCACGGTATTCTGCTCGTGACCGGCCCGACCGGCTCGGGTAAAACCACGACGTTGTATACGGCGTTGTCGAAACTCAATACCGCCGACGTCAAGATCATCACGGTCGAAGATCCGGTCGAATACCAGATCGAAGGCGTCAACCAGATCCAGGCCAAGCCCCAGATCGGGCTGGATTTCTCGCATGCGCTGCGCTCGATTGTGCGACAAGATCCCGACATCATCATGATCGGCGAAATGCGCGATCTGGAAACCGCGAAGATCGCGATCCAGTCCGCGCTCACGGGTCACTTGGTGCTGTCGCCTTTGCA
>JANXUW010000095.1 GCA_025351985.1 Pseudolysobacter sp. | reverse complement strand
CGTACGCGCTGGTCGGGCTGAATCGCGACTCGGGTTTGTCGTCCGAAGCGGCGATCAAGGATTTCGTGCTCGGCGCGCTCGCCTCGGGTTTGCTTCTGTATGGCATGTCGATGATCTACGGCGCGACCGGCACGCTCGATCTCGGCAAGATCCATCAGGCCATCGCCAACAGCAATGGCGCCGGTCATGTCTTGCTGTCGTTCGGCCTGGTATTCCTTGTCGTCGGCATTGCGTTCAAGTTCGGCGCGGCACCTTTCCATATGTGGTTGCCGGATGTGTATCAGGGCGCACCGACCGCGGTCACCGCCTTCATCGGCAGCGCACCGAAACTCGCGGCTTTCGGCATGGCGTATCGCCTGCTCGAAGGCGCGATGGGCAACATGGGGCCGCACTGGCAGCAGATGCTCAGCGTGCTTGCGGTCGCCTCGCTCGCGGTCGGCAATATCGCCGCAATCGCACAGACCAACCTCAAGCGTATGCTCGCTTATTCGACCATTTCGCACATCGGCTTTTTGCTGCTCGGATTGATCAACGGCACACCGGCCGGATATTCCGCCGCGATGTTCTACGCGATCTCGTATTCGGTCATGGCCACGGCTGCTTTCGGCATGGTCATGCTGCTTGCGCGCCAGGGTTTCGAGGCCGAGGAAATCGACGACTTCAAGGGTCTGAATCAGCGCAATCCGTGGTTTGCGCTGATGATGTTGCTGACGATGGCGTCGCTGGCCGGCATTCCGCCGCTGTTCGGATTTTTCGCCAAATTGCTGGTGCTCAAATCGGCGATCGACGCTGGCTCGTTGTGGCTCGCGATCGTCGCGATCGTGATCGCCATCGTCGGTGCGTACTACTATCTGCGTGTGATCAAGGTGATGTATTTCGATGCACCGGTCGATGCCACGCCATTGCGTATGCCGCACGATTTCAGCTTCCGTCTGGCGCTGTCGTTGAATGCCGTCGCACTGCTCGCTGTTGGCCTGTATTGGGGACCGTTGATCGATTGGTGCAATCGCGCTTTCCACGTCGTGGTGTAAGTGCAGTCATCCACACTTCTGTCGCATTTGCGGTTGCAATAAAACCTCACGCGCGTTAATATTGCGGTTCGCCTGATGCGGGGTGGAGCAGTCTGGCAGCTCGTCGGGCTCATAACCCGAAGGTCGTAGGTTCAAATCCTACCCCCGCTACCATTTTTATCTTACAAGGGCCTCTTTGAGGCCTTTTGTAATTCAGGCCAGCGATTTGCAAAGCAAGGTTGATGTGGCGCAAGCGCATCGAAGATTCGCAGGATGCGAAACGCCGGTTTGGGATTGAAAACGGCGGACTACGGAATGGGCCTTGCGCCCATTTTTTTTTACCTGACGTCGGCTGTGGATGCACGCGTGAAACACGACGAACTAACCGAATTATTATCGCCGGTTGTGACCGGACTCGGCATGGGACTTGAATGTCTTGGTGTCGACTACAGCCCGTCGGCGGGCAACAGTCTGGTGCGCATCTACATCGATGCGTCCGAACGTGCCGTGACGGTGGAAGATTGCGAAGCGGTCAGTCGCGAAGTCTCCGCCACGCTGGATGTGAACGATCCGATCGACGGACAATACACGCTCGAAGTGTCGTCGCCCGGTATGGATCGGCCGTTGTTTACGCCGCAGCAGTTTGCGCGTTTCATCGGTAGCGAAGCCAAATTGAGCATCGGTTTGCCGGTCGGTGGTCGACGTCGTTTTCGTGGTGTGATCCTCGCCGTCGAAGGCGATCAGATCACGATGCAACAAGACGATGCGGCGGTACAGATCGCGCACGCGAATATTCAAAAGGCCAATCTGGTGCCGGATTTTGCGAAGCCGGAAAAGCCGAAAGGTAATGCCAAGAAAACTCCCGGCAAGAAGGCGGACGCCAAGCCTGCCGGAACGAAAAAATCGATTAACGAATAATGGATGCTGGCGGAAAATATTTCGCCAGACGAATTCGAGGTTGGAATCATGAGTAAAGAGCTATTGCTGGTAGTCGATGCCGTCGCCAATGAAAAAGGCGTCGACATGGAAGTGATTTTTGATGCAATGGAAGCGGCGCTCGCGTCTGCGGCCAAAAAGCGTTACGCCGAGGAAGTGGCGGTGCGTGTAAGCATCAATCGGCATACCGGCGAATACGAAACGTTCCGTCGCTGGGAAGTCGTCGCCGACGATGTCGTGATGGAATCGCCGGATCATCAATTGCGCCTGATGGACGCGATCGATATCAAGCCCGATTCACAAGTCGGCGAGTTCATCGAAGAGCATATCGAGAACGCCGAGTTCGGCCGCATTTCTGCACAGGCTGCGAAGCAGGTTATCGTGCAGCGTGTACGCGAAGCCGAGCGCGCGCAAGTCGTCGAGGCTTTCAAGGATCGCATCGGCGAACTCATTACCGGTGTGGTCAAGCGTGTCGAACGCGGCAGCATTTATCTCGATCTCGGTGGCAATGCCGAGGCGTTTATTCCGCGCGAAAAAGCGATTCCGCGCGAAGCAGTTCGTGCTGGTGATCGCGTGCGCGGTTATCTGCATGAAGTTCGTCCGGAAGTGCGTGGCCCGCAATTGTTCGTATCGCGTACCGCGCCCGAATTCATGATGGAATTGTTCAAGCTCGAAGTACCGGAAGTCGGCCAGGGTCTCGTCACGATCAAGGGCGCCGCGCGCGATCCGGGCGACCGCGCCAAGATCGCCGTGGTGACCAACGATGCGCGTACCGATCCTATCGGCGCCTGCATCGGCATGCGCGGTTCACGCGTGCAGGCAGTGTCGAACGAGCTCAATGGCGAGCGCGTCGATATCATCTTGTGGAATGAAAATCCGGCGCAGTTCGTGATCAATGCGATGGCCCCGGCCGAAGTGCAATCGATCATCGTCGATGAAGAAAAACACTCGATGGATATTGCGGTTGCCGAGGACAAACTGTCGCAGGCGATCGGTCGTGGTGGTCAGAACGTGCGCCTCGCCAGCAAGCTCACCGGCTGGCAGCTCAACGTGATGACGCAGGCCGATGTGCAGGCCAAGAGCGAAGCCGAGCAGGAATCGGCGCGCGCCTTGTTCGTCGACAAGCTCGAAGTCGACAACGAAATCGCTGCGATCCTGGTGCAGGAAGGATTCTCCTCGATCGAGGAAATCGCCTACGTGCCGACCGCGGAATTGCTCGCGGTGGAAGGTTTTGACGAAGACATCGTGGAGGAGCTGCGCGCGCGTGCCCGCGATGCGTTGCTGACCGATGCTTTGGCAGTGGAAGAAGGTGTGGACGATACCCATCCCGAACAGGATCTGCTGGATCTGGATGGCATCGATGAAGCCACGGCGTTCGAGCTTGCGCGACACGGCATCACCAACCGCGAAAGCCTGTCTGATCTTGCGGTCGACGAGTTGATGGAGTTGGGTATCGCGGGCCTCGATGAGCCGCGTGCGCGCAAACTCATCATGGCGGCGCGCGGACTGTAATTGGTACGGCCTGAGACGGTGCGGCGACGCACGGCTTCAGTGGACCCTGGCGAATCATATTGATTCGAGGGGTGATCAAGCGCTTGCGCGGCAAGCGCGTTGATCGAGATGTGGATGGATGTGGCGCGGACAGAATCAGCAACGGTGCCTGTGCGCATCCGCTGAGGTTTGTGCAATATCCATCTCGCGAGCAAGTCACGGAGAATACGCAAAGATGTCGGATGTAACCGTAAAACAACTGGCCAAAGTGCTGGGCATGACCGACGACAAGTTGCTCGCGCAGCTTGCCGAAGCGGGCATGACGTTCAACAGCGTGGATCAGCCTGTCAGCAGCACCGAAAAGGTCAAGCTGCTCGGCTTTCTGCGCCGCACGCATGGCAAGGGCGAAGCTGCCGCCGCAGAAACCACCGCACCACGCCAGATCACGCTGAAGCGCAAGACCGTCAGCGAAATCACCGTGGCCGGTGTCGGTCCGCGCGGGCCGTCGAAAACCGTCAACGTCGAAGTGCGGCAGAAGCGCACCTACGTCAAGCGCAGCAGCATGACTGACGAGCCGGAAGTCGATTCCGAGCGCGAAGATGCGCTGCGTAAACTGCAGGAATCGCAGACCAAGCGCGAAGCCGAAGACCTGCTGATCCAGGAAAAAGACAAACGTCGTCACGACGAAGAAGCGCGCTTGCGTGCGATCGAAGATGCCAAGCGTCAGGCCGAGGAAGATCGCCTGCGCGCCGAAGCTGACGCTCGTGCCGCCGCCGAAGAAGCCGCCAAGCCACGCAAGGAAGAACCGGCACGCAGCGACGCAGCACCGAAGGCTGCGGCAACGCCCGCGCCGGCGGCTGCAGCATTGCCGCCGCGCAAGGATCACCGTGTGCGTGATGCGGTCGATGAACCGGCGCGCCACAAAGGTCCGCGTGCTCCGCGCGGTCGCGAAGAAGGCGGTTCGGACGAGCCCGCCGGCAAAACCTATTTCGGCGCCGAACTGCACCTGTCCAAGGCGGGCAGCGAGCGTCGTGGCGCGGCCAAGAAAAAACCGCGGCCGCGTCCCGGCGAAATGCAGAAGCAGCAACCTGGTGGACCGGCGCATGGTTTCTCGCGCCCGACTGCACCGGTGGTGCGCGAAGTCGCGCTCGGTGAATCGATCATCGTTGCCGATCTCGCACAGAAGATGGCAGTGAAGGGCGCCGAAGTCGTCAAGAAATTGTTCAAGATGGGCGTGATGGCCACGATCAACCAGGCCATCGATCACGATACCGCCGTGCTCGTGGTCGAGGAGATGGGCCATACCGCCGTCGCCGAAATCGGCACCGATGCGGAATCCGTGCTCGTTGCAAAAACCGACAATGCGGGCGACAAGGAAACGCGCCCACCCGTCGTTACGATCATGGGTCACGTCGATCACGGCAAGACCTCGTTGCTCGATTACATCCGTCGCACCAAGGTGGCCTCCGGTGAAGCGGGCGGCATTACCCAGCATATCGGCGCCTACCATGTCGAAACCGGCAAGGGTGTGGTTTCGTTCCTCGATACGCCCGGCCATGCGGCGTTCACCTCGATGCGTTCGCGCGGCGCCAAGCTCACCGATATCGTGGTGCTGGTGGTGGCTGCCGACGATGGCGTGATGCCGCAGACGATCGAAGCCGTGCAGCACGCGCGTGCGGCCGGTGTGCCGCTGATCGTCGCCGTCAACAAGATGGACAAGCCCGACGCCGAAGCCGACAAGGTCAAGCAGGGCTTGGTGCAGTATGAAGTCGTGCCCGAAGAATGGGGCGGCGATACCATTTTCGTGCCGGTATCGGCCAAGACCGGCGACGGTGTCGACGCGTTGCTCGATGCGATCCTCGTGCAAGCCGAAGTCATGGAACTCAAGGCGGTCAAGGATGGACTGGCTTCCGGCGTCGTGATCGAATCCAGTCTCGACAAGGGCCGTGGTCCGGTCGCAACCGTGCTCGTGCAGCAGGGCACGCTGAAGAAAGGTGACTTCCTCGTTTGCGGTGTCGAATATGGCCGCGTGCGCGCCTTGTTCGATGAAACCGGCAAGCAGGTCGAAAGCGCCGGCCCGTCGATTCCGGTGCAGGTGCTCGGCATGTCCGGTGTGCCCGAGGCCGGTGACGATTTTGTCGCCGTCGCCGACGAGCGTCTGGCCAAGGATGTTGCGCAACAGCGTCAGCAAAAACGTCGCGAGAGCCGTCTGTTCAAGAAATCCACCAAGCTCGAAGACGTCATGTCGCAGATGGGCAACCAGGGCGAAACGCAGCGTGTGCTCAACCTCGTGGTCAAGGCCGACGTGCAGGGTTCGGTCGAAGCATTGCGCGATTCGCTGACGAGCCTGACCAACGACATCGTGCGTGTGAATGTGATCGCGTCCGGCGTCGGCGGTATCACCGAGTCGGATGCCACGCTCGCCGCGGCATCGAAGGCAATCGTGATCGGCTTCAACGTGCGTGCGGATGCATCGGCGCGCAAGGTGATCAACGAATCGGATCTCGATATCCGTTATTTCTCGATCATTTACGACGTCATCGATCAGGTG
>JANXUW010000041.1 GCA_025351985.1 Pseudolysobacter sp. | reverse complement strand
CAATCGTCGCCGCCCTCGTCATCGCACATCCAGCCGGTATAGTCGCAGCAGATGTTCGGCCGCACGAAGCGGCAAAAGTAACGCCTGCAAGCGTCGCAATGAACATGGCAGAAGACGACAAGTTCATCCAGGGACTTTGGGATCAACTCTTGACCAACGGTGACCGGGAAAAGGTCATGGCAAGCTATGACGTGGTCAATGTGCTCGGAGACGGTGATGACAGACTCGGGCCGCAAAGTTGTCGTGAGCAAGACGCCGCGCTTGAAGAAGCGATGCGAGTGAACCCGGTGGGTTTGGCGGTCTGGTATATCGCGTATGAATGCGCTGCACAGTTGGGAAATGAACCGGCCGCCGCCCGGCGTCTGCGACGATTCGAGGCACTGGTTCGTTATGGTTTTGCTTCGTTGCCGCCGGATCACGGCTTGACGCCGATCCGCGTGGTCAGTCCAATCGATGTCGATATTTTCGTGAAAGCCTCGGGTCAAAAGTTGCTTTCCAGTGCCTACGATCCGTTCAAGGGCGAAGGTCTCCTGCCGTTGCGGCTGACCCTCTGGGATGCGCAACGTAAACGGGAGCGCTGGATAAGTTTCGACTATCTCGACACCTATGCACGCTTGTCCCGCGATAACAAATATTGGTCGTTTCCCTACTTTCGCCAGAAAACAGCGATCGATTTACTGGAGCATTTCGCCGAGACAGATCCCGTAGCCAGAGGCGCCCTCGATATCCGCAAGGCATTGGCGCAATCTGATGTCTCAGTGCGCGTCGCAATATTGGCCGAACTCGCCGAACAAGGGAATCTCGATGCCGCGATGACGATGGCAAATATCTGCGCGGCACCACAAACACAGCACTGCGAAACGCAGGCCATCGATGCCTTGCTGCCATTTGTCGAAAAACATCATGCGACGGCGATGATCGCCCTCGCGCAACTGTATGCCATGGGCCGCGGAGTCGAGCAGAGCGACAGCGCAGCAAAAAAATTGATCGCCGCAGCGGAAGATCGACTCGGCAACGGTTGGGGAACGCTAGTTTTCTGTGTGCGCTGGATTTCGATCGACTCCGATACGCTGCCGACACTGATAAAACCGGAGCTGGAGGCACTAGCGCGGCGCGGCAATCCGATGGCCGAAATGTTCATAGCCGCATTCGCGATAAGCGCGGCCAAGAGCAAGACATCGTCCTTGCCGGGCGAGGTATTAGCAGGTCTTGAAGATGCCGCTCGTAAGGGACTTCCGCTGGCGCAAACTACGTGGGCATTTGTACTGATAGATCAGGGCAAATTTGCTGATAGTGTGCCGTGGTTCGAGCGCGCCGCAGCATCGAATCATGCGTCGGCGCAGGCCTATCTCGCAGGTATTTACGAGGACGGATCGGCGAAGTACCGCGTGCAAAAAAGTCTGCCCGAGGCAATCCATTGGTACTTGCGGGCCGGCATCGGCGGCGATGTTCCATCGATGCTGTGGATGGGTCGTTATTATCTGGCGCAGGAAAACACGGCAGAGAATCGCTTGCAGGCACAGGGATGGTTCAAAAGTGCAGATGCCAAGGGCGACATTCAGGGCGCGCTTGGCGTGGCAAAAGTCTATCGCCTGGGCGATGGCCTCGTGGAGGGTGGCCCTGCCGATTCCGAAGCAATATACAAACACCTGTCACAGACCAGAAATACGCCGATCGAGCGGCGGGAATGGGCGAGGTTGCTGCTTCGAGGAAAGGACGTCGACAAGGACTTGAATGAAGCGCGCCGAATGTATGTCATTGATGCAAATAACGGAGATCCACACTCCGAATTTGAGTTGGGTGCAATGCTGAGTTCGGGCAAAATGGGAAAAGACTTGATCCCAGAAGGTTTGGAGTGGACTCGCAAAGCTGCCAACCAAGGCGATGCAGACGCGATCGGCGAACTCGCCTATTTGACCTATCGCGGCACGGGAACGCGCGCAGACTTTCAGGAAGCTTCACGATTGTGGGATGTGGCCATTGCAAAGGGTAACAGACGTGCCAGAAACAATTTTGCCTGGGCACTTTGCACTACGCCTGATGAGAGCAAAGTCGATGCCAAGCGTGGCCTGGCTCTGATGCGTGAACTTGGTGATGAGGCCAAACTTCCGCTGTATTACATAGGCACGATTGGCTCTTGTTACGCTGCATTGGGCGACTTCAAACATGCCATCGAAAAAGAAAAAATGGCGTTGTCGATGGCTGAACTAAGCCATGCTGATCTCAGTGAATTCATCGAAAACGCCAAGAAAACCATTCAAACCTACGAATCGAATCATCGCCAGATCGAATAAAGCGAACAGATGCGGTTCTGAGTCGGATCTGCGCTGCTAGAAATATCAACGCGGCTTGTTTCGCTAAAGATTTCTCCTGCTGCAATCATCGTTAAGCCCGCTTGCCTAGCAGATGTGATGCGCGCGGCCCGAGTGACGCGAGTGCCGGGAAATCGTCGAGGTCGACTGCGCCATTCGCCTGCACGCGAGCAAGGATTTCAGCGGCCAGATTATCCAGCATCGCGATGTTGTCGCGAATGCGTTGCTCGAGCGCGGCCTCGTCGAGACTATCGCGCAATCCGCGGTTGAGTTCGACGAACCACGGTCGCTCGCATTGATCGAGCATGCGTGGCGGATTGATGCCGATTGTGCTGCCGGCGGCGCGGCGCAACAGCAATTGCACCTCGCGGTTCAGCGTTTCGCTCGCGGCGAGCGGCTGCTGCAAACGCATGAACAGCGCGACATCGGTGAGTCGTCGCTGGAAGAAAAACTGGCACAGCACGCCCCAGTAATAAGCGTAGTCCCATGTCACTTTCAGCGGCATGAGCTCGGCGTGGCCAAACATTGGATATTGGCCTTCATACAACGCCAGCGTATTGCGATAGAACGAAAAATACAGCTGCTCGTAGATGCGTGCCTCGCGTGCAAAATTTTCACCGCGGTTGTCACGCGCGATCAGCGCGGTGATGTAGGTATTGCCGATCGCGATGAAGTCGCTGCCGGGCGAATAGAACGGGTCGAGAAACAATCCGGCATCACCGGTCAACGCCCAGCGATCGCGCGAAAAAACCTGCTTGCAGCCATGCGAGAAATGGCGCAGGAAAGCGAAATCCTGCAACTGTTCGCGGCGGCTATCGAGCGCGCGATAAAGCCGCGGCTGATGCTCGGCAAACCACGCCATCGCCTTGTCGAAGGTATTGATCGTGTCCAGCGGATGCAAGCCGGCGTCGGCGACGATGCCGACCGAATGCGAACCAGACGACAGCGGGATCAGCCACGCCCAGTAACCCGGGCCGCACAGATGATTGGTGGAGCGCCAGCGCTCGGGCGGTGTGCAACGCGCGCGCCACGCGGGGTCGTGCGACCAGTCATCGATGGTGATGCGTTGATCGATGCGAAACCAGATCGCGTTGGCATCGTGCGCATTGGTCTGCGCAAGATCGAGCTTGCGCTTGAGCAGACCGGCGCGCCCGCTGGCGTCAATCAGCCAGCGCGTGTGCGCGGTATGCTCGCCGCCGTCGCGAACAAAACTCACGCTGTGCGATGCATTGCCGTTGGTAGCAAGCGCAATCGTGCGTACCGTCGCGCCGTCGATGAACTCGGCACCGAGTTCCGCGGCGTGTTCGGCAAGGTAGTTTTCGAAGATGCCGCGGTCGAGCTGGTAACTCGGTGTCGGCAACACCTCGCTCACACCAAGTTCGGTGGTGCGATCGACATCGTCGCGGCCGTCGCTGAAGAAAAAACGAAAACCGAATTTGCGCAGTTGGCGACTGTCCAAATGCGTCTTGAGCCCGAGCACGCTCTCGAAATAATGTGCGCCGATCTCGACCGACGATTCACCGACCTTGAACGCCGCCTCGGGCACCGGATGGCGATTGCGCTCGAGTACGCGCACCGTCAATGCCGGCAATTCGCGGCGCAACTGGATCGCCAGCGTGAGTCCCGCAAGACCGCCGCCGAGGATCAGCACATCGCTGTGTTCGATCTGCATCGGCGGACTCCAGGCGAGAGAAACAAGCCGCGAGTTTAGCGCGTGTGCGGCGTTCGCGCTGTTCACCGACGCCTGGGTATCGGATGACCAAGACGAACTCAAGATCACGCTCGACGGCCAGACGATCGCCGTCAGCCACGACGCCACGATCATCGACCCGGAACTTTCGACCACCGACGGCACCACCTGCCCGAATGGCGACTACGGCAGGTTTTTCCAGATCGCCACAAATTTGTTCGGGTCGAGCGCATAACGAATCGTCAGATCGACACCGAGCGATAAGCCTCCGGACGACTGGAACGGCGCCGCGCCATTCGCCTTGCTGCTCTGCTCGGGATGGTAGGTCTGATCCTGCAGCGAATAACGACGCAGTTCGTGCAGGCCCGGAATCATCAGCACCGCGCCTTCACCGAGCGGCGTCGCCGAACCGATGAATCGGTTCATGCGAATGCCGGCCTGGCCGTGCTCGACACTCTCGATCGGTGGATGCGTAGCCAGCTCGTAACCGCCGATCACAAGCACGCTAACGACGATAAAACTTTTGCGGAAAACGACACGCGAAATACGATTCAGCAACAACGTGGTGCGGCCTAACATGAGAGCCCTCAAAGGCGGTTGGTAATTAGCAAGCCGGCGCAATGCGCGATTGTTTCGCGCCGGTAAATTCGCTGGAAGCCGCCGTTTTATCGTGAGCCGGATGAGTGGGGCTCATGCCGACTCCGATGCACACGACGGTTTCCCGCGTGTGTGCAGAAGAACACCCGCAACTGCCAGCGCGCGGCCACAGATGCGTCGGGTTGCGGCTGAGTTGTGGCGGATTGCGGGCAGCAAAACGCGCTCGGGAAATTCAGCGGCATTCGCATCAATCAAAATTGATTACGAGTAAACCAGCAGCGGCCGAATGTTGGCGCGATATGAGGTCGGCACGCGCGCATCTCTCGCTTCAGACGAGTAGTATTCGCAAACTGCTCAGGGGGCAGTCATGTTGAATTTGTTTATTGTGCTTGTCGTTCTGGCTTTGGTGTTCAGCCAAGGTTTGCGCACGCGCTTGATTGCGTTATTTCGCTTGACGGAGCATAGGAAGAATGACGGCGGACGTGGCGATGCGAATTATCAAAATGAGAAAACGCTAGGCGAAATCATCGCTGAGCAGCAACGGCAGCCGATAAAAAATCATTCAGTGGGAACAGTCGCAGCCACGCTCAAGGTGAAGCCGGTTCCAACGCCGATCATCACGCCAGTTCCAGCCTCAGAACCGGTGATCGTTGTAGCGCCGCTGTCGCGCTCGCAGGCTCCGTCGGTGATAAATACGGTGCCTGAAATATCCGAGCCATCGATTCCACGATTGATCCAATCGGCGGACCCTGTATCGCCGAAAATCAAGATCGTCCCGGCGAACCAGCTTGTAACGCGACGTTGGATTCCCTTCGGCGAAACCATCGAGATTGGCGGCAAGTCGATCAAAGGTGGAATTTATTATGGTTCCAATGCGCGCAATGAACTGGTGCAACCGGTATCGCTGATTGATCCAACGTTGCCTTTCACTTTCGAGAATCCGGATCGGACTGGCGCGTTATTTTCTTATTGGCCGCAGTACGCCCAGCTTGATCCGCGTTCACGCGGCACGTTTCTCAGCTTTCTCGCAAATAGAGAAAACGATGAGATCGGCATCGGTTATGTGTTTATGTATTTCTATGGATTGGAGCATCGCGTGCTCGTCGACGCCCTCCACGACGAGCTGGCCAAGGCCGAAGTTCCGACTATCTTCGCCGAGGTGCGCCGTCTACTGGATCGCTACGGCAACAATCATTCTCTCGCTCATTACTTGTCGTTGTTTCTTGAGGCCGCGCCGACGTTGGCGGGTTGCTATGCAGAAACCTCTCCGGCGCCGAATGAGGTGCCGACAGAGTGGACGAGTGCGATGCAGTTGGGCTTGGGGCGGCTGGCTGTCACTGCAACGCCTTTGTCTGCCGATTGGGCTATGGCCTGGGCGCGGATCTATACCGAAGAGGCACATTCCAGTACGTGGCAATGCGTGATGTCGGAGATCCGCCTGCGATTTGCCCAACGTTACACGGAAACTTATGGTGCAGGGTTTCTCATACCTGCCAGCAAGTCAGCACTGAAAATTGAGTATCGCTGGGCCGCGCCGCGTATTCCCAATCCTTCGACGTTCATCACCGAGCTGCCAGATATCAGTCGATTGACTGCGCCGGTGCGTCCTCTCGTGCAAATATTGAAAGATGTGCTGCTCGAGTTGGAGCCGTTACGCAAGGTACGGCGTAGCAAAAATCGTACGCCAATTGCCGAGCTGGCCGTATTGCCGCCGACGCTTCGCAATCAGGCCATGCCTGCGGAACTCACTCAGCTCGCTACGCAGTTGGATCGCGCTCTCGCACACAACACGACCGCGCAGCTTTCGTCTCGGCTGATGTTGGCGGCATGCCGAATAAATACTCAGGAAAAACTCACCAAGCGCGAGGCAACGGTGTTGGCGCAGGCGGTCGAATCGTTGGGATTCGGAATCGAGCCGGATGTGCGTTTTTTTGGCGAGCCGATCCTTCCAAAGAGTTACATAGTGGTTTTTCGCCAACCTGAAAATCCGACGCGCAATCCGTCTCCGTCCTACGCCAGCGCACTATTGTTGGTTCAGGCGTCCATGGCTGTTGCGGCGGCGGAGGGCGGCATAATACAGGCAGAAATCGACGCAGCTATTCGCGGCGTGGAGGCGCATTACGATTTGCCGGTATGTGAGCGCGCACGACTGAATGCGCATGTGAAATATCTGAAAGATCAAACATTGAATCTGAGCAGAATCGAACGGCAGGTGAAACAGCTTGCGGAAACTGACCGAGAAGCATTTGCGCAGGTGCTGGTTTCGATAGCCGGCGCGGACGGTCATATCGCCGCCGAAGAAGTACGCCTGATCGGGCGATTCTATAAAGCGTTGAATTTGCCGATAGCTCGCGTACCTTCCGACCTGCATCGTGCCAGTCTCGGAACGAGCAAACCTGTTTCAGCCAGCAATCAGCTCGATCCGCAAATGATTGTGGACAAGCTTGCGGAAACCTCACGCGTACAGGCGATGCTTGCAAATATTTTCGTCGCACAAAATGACGAGGCGGCAAACCCTGTGTCGATAGATGTGACTTCTGTTTCCGATGCAAATCGCAGCCCGCGTATAGCTGCGGAGGGGCTTGATCCCGCGTATTCAGCGCTGCTAAGACAAGTGCTAAGCGTGGCGGGAGAAACTTGGCCGCGCGAGGATTTTGAAACCATCTGCGAGCCACTGGGCTTGCTTCCCGATGGCGCAATGGAGATGCTTAATCAAACGGCATTTGATTGTTGCGACGAGGCCTTGATCGAAGGCGACGATCCGCTATTTCTCAACACCTATTCGCGCGATCTATTGCGTGAGAAGTTCTTCTCGACGACTTGATACAAGGACAGATCACATGACTCCATCCTCTCGAATTCCGCCAAGAGATCGCGATGCCGTACTGCAAGCGCTGCGCGCTGGCGTTGTGCCGCGCCGCGGTTTGCAGTTTGTCCAGGTTGGGCGAGCAGGTGAAGTCGGCGCTTTGATTGCGGATATCGAACGCATCGCCGATGGCGGCGGTGGCATCAGGTTTGTGATCGGTGATTTCGGTGCAGGTAAAACCTTTTTTCTAAGTCTGGTGCGTTCCATCGCGCAAGAGAAAGGCTTGATTACGCTGTCTGCCGACCTCAATCCCGATCGGCGACTGTATGGCAGCAGCGGGCAAGCGCGATCGCTATACAACGAACTCACACGCAACCTGGCCACGCGTGCGAAGCCCGATGGTGGCGCGATGGCGAGCATCGTCGAGCGGTTCGTGACTACCGCGTTGCAAGAAGCCAAGACAAACGCGGTGCCGGTCGAATCCGTCATTCAACAGCGGTTGCACGCGCTTTCCGAACTGGTCGGCGGCTACGACTTTGCGCAGGTGATCGAGGCGTATTGGCGAGGGCATGATCAAGGTAACGAGCAGCTCAAAGTGGATGCCGTACGTTGGCTGCGTGGCGAGTTCAGTACCAAGACCGACGCGCGCCTGGCACTCGGTGTGCGCACGATCATCGATGACGATCAATTTTACGATGGCATCAAATTGCTGGCTTGTTTCGCACGTCTTTCCGGCTACGGCGGCGTGCTCATCTGTCTCGATGAGTTGGTCAATCTTTACAAACTTCCGCAGGCCGCAGCGCGTAATGCCAACTACGAACAGATCCTGCGAATTCTCAACGATTCGCTGCAGGGGAGTGCAGAAGGGTTGGGTTTTGTTTTCGGCGGCACGCCCGAAACATTACTCGATGCGCGGCGTGGTTTGTACAGCTATGCGGCGTTGCAATCGCGACTCTCGGAAAATTCCTTTGCCGCCCAGAAAGGCTTGCAGGATTTCGGCGGTCCGGTCATTCGTCTGGCTAATTTGTCGCCGGAAGATTTGTATGTGCTGCTGACCAAACTTCGGCATGTGCAAGCCAGCGGTGACCCAGAGAAATATCTATTGCCCGACGAAGCGCTGCCGATATTTCTCACGCACTGCCAGAAGTGTATCGGCGCAGCGTATTTCCAGACACCGCGCAACACGATACGCGCGTTCCTCGATCTGCTTAGCGTACTTGAGCAACACCCTGAGCTCGACTGGCATCAGTTGATCGACACGTTGAATGTCGGCGCGGAAAAAACGGCCGACCATGACGTTGGCGAAGATCGCGCACCAGGTGCGGTCACCCAGTCGGCAGATGACGATGAACTCGCCACTTTCCGACTCTGAATCCGCATTTGCACAGTTGCATCCCGGATTGCAGCGATGGATCTGGCAACAAGGCTGGCCAGCGTTGCGGCCGATTCAGGCCAAGTCCATTCCGGCCATCCTGAGTCGGCAGGACGATGTCGTCATTACCGCGCCCACCGCTGGCGGCAAGACCGAGGCCGCGTTTTTGCCGATCCTTTCCGACCTGGCGGCGGATCAAAACCCTGGCTTGCGCTGCCTGTGCATCGCGCCATTGCGCGCGCTGATCAACGATCAGGCACGGCGTGTCGGCGCGATGTGCGATGCGGTCGAACTGACCCTGCAGCCCTGGCACGGCGATGTGAGTGCAGGCAAAGCCGCGTTCTGGAAAAAACCCTGCGACATCCTCATGACGACGCCGGAAAGTCTGGAGGCGTTGCTGATGCGACGCAGCCGACAATTGGCGCCAATGCTCGCCAACCTGCGCTATTTGGTAGTCGATGAGCTGCATGCTTTTTTCGGCTCGGAACGCGGCGCGCAATTGCAATCATTGCTGCAAAGAGTGCAGCATTTGGTTGGCAAGTCGGTGCCGAGAATTGCCTTATCGGCGACTTTGGGCGACATCTCCATAGCACGAAGATTTCTTCGTCCGGATCAGACGCGTCTTGTGCAAGTGCTCAGTTCTTTTGAGCAAGGTGGCGATCTGAAACTGCAGTTACGTGCGATATACAGACCTCGCGATCCAAACCATCAAGTCAATGGCGAGAGTGCGACTCGAGAGATTCCGAAAGAACTGGACCCACAACTTTTAGCTCAATTGGAACATTTGCCTGTAAGTGCAGAGATCACTGAGGCAGGAAGCGAGGGAGATCTTTCCTCGGAGCAAGATGGCGCACAGCCGGATCGATATCTATCTGTCATGGGTCAAATTGCCGACCATCTTTTTGAAAAGCTTCGCGGTCAGAGCAACCTCGTGTTTGCCAATTCGCGCGCAGGTGTTGAATTTTTGACTACAAGCTTGGCTGACATGTCAGAGCGCAAGGGAGTGCCAAACGAATTTTTTCCACATCATGGATCTCTTTCTCGCGAACTTAGGTTGTCGATTGAAGATCGACTGCGGGATGGAAAGTTACCCACCACAGCAATTTGTACGTCTACGCTGGAAATGGGTATTGATATTGGTGATGTCGCATCGATTGCTCAAATCGGCTCCGCTCCAACGGTTTCCTCGCTCAAGCAGCGAGTTGGTCGATCGGGACGGCGAGCGGGAGAAGCGCAGGTGCTGCGGCAATATGTTGTACTGCCATCGCTAGATGCGCGCAGCCATTTCGTTGACTGGCTAAGGCTTCCACTTTTGGAGGCAATAGCGATCATTGAGTTGATGTTGGAAGGACGATTCGAGCCGCCAATCGAGGGGGATTTGCACCTATCCACACTTGTGCAGCAGATATTGTCATCAATCGTTCAAAGTGGTGGTGGCCTCAAAGCGGATGCTCTATTTGATGACCTTTGTCGACATGGCGCATTTGCACAGATCGACGGCCCCAATTTCATGCATATACTCCGAGCGCTTGGGACAAAAAGCGTACTTGAACAAGCTGAGGATGGAATGCTGCTGCCGGGAGTTGAAGGCGAAAGACTGACTGATCACTATTCTTTCTATGCCAGTTTTCAGAGCCCAGAGGAATTTCAGGTTTTTGCTCAAGGTGGGCGCCGATTAGGGAGTATTCCCGTCAGCAAAACTCTCAGTATTGGTCAGCTGATGCTGTTCGCTGGACGACGTTGGTCTATCGCGAGCATCGATACCGTTCACCGCACAATAGTTCTGAGCTCCTCCAAGGGAGGTACGCCTCCACATTTTGGTGGGGAAGAAATACCCATACACAGAATAGTGCACGAACGGATGAAACAGCTTTTTAAAGAGCAAGAGTTACCCGTATATCTGGATCGCACTGCACAACAAGCCTTGATCGACGCTCGCATCGCTTGGCGACTCTTTGAGCTGGATCGGCAACCATACCTTGATGCGGGTGCCGAGCTGTACGTCGGTCATTGGGCTGGCACACGAATCGAAGATACTCTGACACTTTGGCTCAAATCACGCGGTCATAATCTTATCCGCATGAACCGTTCACCTTTTTTATCGATCAAGAATTGCGAGAGCGAAGAATTACATTCATTGATACGTGACGCATTGGCCCATCCACCTGCTAGCGCATTGGATTTGATTCGAGAAATTCCGATGCTCGGCCAAGACAAATTTGACCATTATCTCGACGAACCAATCCTTCGCGCTGGTTACGCGATCCGTCACTTCGACATTGATGGCGCGCGCGAAGTCTTGAAGCAGCTTTTGCTGAATTGAGTGACGAGCGAAAATATCGAATCAATATTCTCGTTCGATCCGTAACCTCGCAACACGCCGCTACAGCAATATATTCGCGATAGCGCACGCTGGATCAGCGCGGCCGCTGCAGCCTCTCAATCCACGCGCTTCAACACAATATCGTGGCCCTCGCGACGGCTGACGAAACCCGTCAATTTGCCATTGGCATCACGCTGAAAAATCCGCCGCGTGCGCGGCTGGCCGGGGGTGAAAAAAAACGTCGCGCAGTTCCGCCTGGATCACGAACGGTTTGCCGTCGTTGATCGTGCCGCTGAGTTCATCGCCGTTGCGCGTGATCTTGTAGACAAAGTCGGTCGAGGCTTGATACGTGCCGACGTATTCGTCCAATGTCTTGGCTGGCAATTTGATCGCGGGCGGGTCGTCCTGCATCGCGAGGGTCTGGCTCGAAATCATTTTCCAGTCCGCACCTTGCTTGAGCCAGACCTCGGTCGAGCGATATTTGGCGTGCAGGGTCTGGCCGTGAAATTCAAAGGTCGAGACGTCGGTGAAGGTCGTCACCGCGACCGATCCGCCGTGCATCTCGACGCCGAAATCGGTTTGCACGAGGTGATTCGACACGCCGTTCGGCGATGGCGCCGCGCTCGCGACGATGTCCTTTTTTGCCGACAGGTTGCCGCTCTCGTCCATGAATACGACACGGTCGTCGAGGTATTTTTCTATCACCTTCGCATCGCCGCTTGCCGAGGCGTCGGAGAATTCCTGCGACTGGCGTTTGATCAGTGCCTCGACACGTTCGGTCGCCATGGCGCTGCTAATTACGGTCAAAAATGCTGCGCCAAGAAGTGCGGGAAAGATACGATACTGCGGAGACATGGGATGATCCTTCGACGAACCGGGGCGGGGATTAACCATGCTGGCATACGCGAAAAATTCGCACCGCCGCCACAAGTCATACTCACGGCCAGGCGAGTGAAAAACGCGACATCCCGAAGCACTCGTCCAGCGTATCGAAATCGATGCGGCGGCCTAGTCGAGTACGATGCCCTGCATGCGCACCAAGTCCGCGGGCGTCAATGTTGCGGGCTGCTTGCCCCACTGTTGGCGTAGGTAATTGAGTATCGCGACGATTTCGGCGGAGCTCAGCTGCTGGGCGAACGGCGGCATCGAATACGGCCGCGGATTGAGTGCCGTGGTCGGCGCGACGCCGCCATACAAAACCATACGCACCGCGTTCATCGGATCGGCTGCGAGCACCGACACCGCATCGCGCAGCGGCGGGTAAATATTTTCCTTGCCGCGGCCGTCCTTGCCGTGACAATCGGCGCAGTGTTTTTCATACAGAGCCAGACCGTCGCTCGCGCTCGCACCGAGTTCGTGTTCGATCTTGTGGATTTCCGACGGCGGATTTTTCGCCATGCGAATTGATTTGAGATAGGTCGCGGTCGCGATCGCATCCTCCGCGGTCAGATATTGCAGGCCATTCAAAACCACTTCGGCCATCGGCCCGTACGCGGCGCCGTGAGTGGATGTTCCCGCGCGTAAAAACGTGGCGAGTTCGTCGATCGAAAAACGCGCGAGACTCGTATCGTCAAGCGCCGGCGCGTACCAGCCTTGCACCGGAATCACGCCTCCCGCGAGATAACCACTGGCCGGCAACGATGCGAGCGCACCGCGCGTGCTGTGGCAGAACGCGCAATGTCCGAGCGCATCGACGAGGTAACGGCCGCGATTCCAAACGACGGATTGCGCGGTATCGGTAACGAAATTCTGCGGCCGATAATTGAACATGCGCCAAAGCAGAATCGCGCCGCGGCGGCTCTGCGGAAATTCGAGCGCATTTGCATGCGCCGGTGCGTCCACACCCGGCACGCTGCGCAGGTAGGCGAACAACGCATCGACATCCGCATCGATCAGCTTCGAGAAATTATCAAACGGGAAAACCGGATACAGAAACCCATGTCGGCTGACGCCGTTGCGCAGCACATGACGGAATTCTTCGAGCGACCAGTCGCCGAGTCCGGTCGCGGGATCCGGCGTCAGGTTGGTGCTGTAGATCGTGCCGTAAGGCGTGTTGAATGCGCGGCCGCCGGCGAATGCCGCACCGCCGCGCGTCGTATGACAGATGCCGCAATTGCCGATCCGCGAGAGATATTTTCCATGTTCCACAATATCCGCATTAATCGGAGTATCGATTGCGGCCGCATGCGGAATCTGCATCGGCGCAAAACCGCCTTGCAACAAAAACAGCACGCAGCCAATGCCAACCACGATCAGAATGATTGGCGCTAACGCCGCAAAGAAAATGCCTCGCCGCAACTTCATGGCGCGACCTGTGCAAAAGGCAGCTTGCCGCAGGCTAGCGGCGGTACGAAGCTTCCTGCGGCCGCCGGGCGGCGTGCATCGGCGAAGGATTGCTGCGACAACCATGCCGCGACGGCGATGATATTTCCCGAAGAAAGTTTGCCGGCGATGTGCGCCATGCAATCCGGCGCGGTCGAATGGCGCACGCCGTTCTGCCAG
>JANXUW010000515.1 GCA_025351985.1 Pseudolysobacter sp. | reverse complement strand
TATGGGGTGCCGAAACCGGCGTTGATCGGCACGGTCGATCATATCGAATTCACGCGGCTCGGTTTCGCTAATCCGCAAGCAGAGGCGCGCTCGAATCTCGAACGTGTGCTGTACGAATTCGATGACAAGAAAATCAAGCGTGGCACATTCGCCGTGCTCGATCGCGCGCCCGGCACCACGCCGCAACTGATCGATCTGCGCTCCGATGTAAAGTCGCTGCAGCTGCGCTATCTCGACAACAAGGGCCGCTGGCTCGACAGCTGGCCGGCGCAGGACAGCACCGCGATGCAGGATCTGCCGCGCGCGATCGAGTTTCGCATCACGACCAGCGAGATGGGAGAAATTTCGCGACTGGTCGAGATGCCGTCGAGCATGCCGACCAATGCGCCTTCGAGCGGAATCAATGGCGGTAGCACGACACAGGTACCCGTGCCGCTACCTGTGCTGGGCGGCAAATGAAAAATCTGTCGCCGACAATCGAACAACGTGGCGTCGCGCTGCTCGTCGCGCTGCTGGTGGTGGCGCTCGTCACCTTGCTGGTCGCGGGTTTGCTCGATCGCGGTGAACTCAGCGCCGCACGCACGCGCAATTCATTGCGCGCCGAGCAGGCGACCGCATACGCGCAAGGCCTCGAAGATTACGCCGCACACGTATTGCGTGCGGCTCAGATCGAGCAGTCGAACTTCGATACCAACAGCGACATCTGGGCGATCCCGCTACCGCCGACACCGGTGCCGGGCGGCACGATCTCGGCGCGTATGCGCGACATGAATGGCTGCTTCAATCTGAACAATCTGGCGAACAACGGCGTGGCGGATGCAAGCGCGCCGGTATATTTCCGTCGTTTGCTGACGGCTTTGCAGCTCGATCCGGCGCTGGCAAATGTCGTGATCGATTGGCTCACGACGACGCCGACGGTTTCCAGCGGCGGCGCGAAAGACACGTTTTATCTGGCCCAGCCGTTGCCGTATCGGTCCGCCAATCGCGCGTTCGCGCATGTCTCGGAGCTGCGCCTGCTGAAGGGCGTGGACGACAATGTCTATCGCGCGCTTGCGCCGTATGTGTGTGCATTGCCGAACGGCAGCAAGATCAATATCAACACCGCGACCGTGCCGATTTTGCGCACGTTGTCGGCGACCATGACCGAGGATCAGGCCACTAGAATCTGGAGCAATGGTCAGGCGCACTACGTCGATATCACCGCGCTACAGACCGAACTGACGACCAAGAACATCGCGCTCGATGGTGACGCCACGAATTTTTTTGGCGTGCAAAGCACCTATTTTCAAGCACGTGGCGACATCACTTTGGATGCCTTGCCATTCACGTTTTTCAGCCTGATCGAGCGCCGCACGAATGGCGCCGATGCCGGCATCCGTGTGCTTGCGCGTTATCGCGGCAGCGATTGATCTTGTCTGCTGCGTCTGCCGGCAAGTTCGCCGACGCTGCGTCGGGCGATCCGCTGTTACAATCGCCGCACCTCAATTGGCATCTGGCCCATGGCTGAACGTCTGCTGCTGCGTCTGCAATCCGACCATGAATTCCGCTGGCTCAATCAGGCCGAGGATGGCCGTGCGCTGGCCGGTTCGAGCGCCGGCTTGCCGTCGGCGCAAGTGCTTGCGGCGGCCAGGCAGATCGTCGTGCTGGTGCCATCCGCGCAAATCTTGTTGACCGAGACCGCGACCGTCACACGCCAGCGCAATCAACTGGCACGCGCGATTCCGTACGCGCTCGAAGATCAGCTCGCGAGCCCGGTCGAGGATCTGCATTTTGCGTTGCCCGAGCATATTGCCGGTGCGCAGATCGCGGTTGCTGTGGTCGCGCGCAATGTACTGCAGGGCTGGATCGACCTGCTCGCCACGCACGGCATTCGTGCCGATGCGCTGGTGCCGGATGCACTCGCCTTGTCGGCGACGACCGGCACCTTGTTGATCGAATCGCAGCAATCGTTATTGCGGATTGGCGCGCAGCGCGCATTGAGCTGCGATACGGCGTCGCTGGCGGAATGGCTGCCCGTGATCGCTGCAGATACCAGCCCGACCATCGCGCTGGAAGTTTTCGATTTTCGCGCCGCGCCGGCACTGGATCTTGGTGTGCCGATCGCGAATTACCATGCGCAACAACGCGATCCGCTGCGGCTGCTCGCGCAAGGTCTCGGCGCGACGCTGCCGCTGAATCTGCTGCAGGGTTCCTACGCCGCCAGACATCGCCAGGCACCGGTACAAAAACTCTGGCGCTGGGCGGCGATACTCGCTGTCGCGACGGTCGTGCTGGCGTTTGCCCATGCGCTGATTGTGCAGTGGCGTTTACAACGCGAGGCGAACGCGATCGATCTCGCGCAACGCGTGCTGCTGCACGAAACGTTCCCCGCGTTGACGCGCGATGATGATCCGCCCGGCCTCATGCACAGCGAGCTCAATCGCCTGCGCGGCGGTGCCGAAGTCGGTGGCCTGCTGCGTTTGCTCAGTCAGATCGCGCCCGTGCTCGGCAGCACTACACGCATCACCACCAAGGGTGTCGAGTTTCGCAACGACACGCTGGAAATTTCCCTGCGTACGCCCGACGTGCCGATGCTCGACAGCTTGCGCGAGCGCCTGGCCACGCAGCCCGGATTGAAGGTCGAAGTGACCGCGGCAAATCCGAACGAAGCCGGCGTCGATGGACGTTTGCGCATCAGTGGAGCCAAGCCATGAAATCCTGGTGGTACGGTTTGCAACAACGCGAGCGGCGCATGCTGACGATCGGCGGCGTGCTGCTCGCGCTGCTTTTGACATGGGCGTTTGTCTGGTATCCGCTGACGCGCGCGCGCAGCGATTTGCAACGACAGGTGATCGATCAACGCCAGGCTTTGGCCACGATGCGCGCCGATGCGAGCGAGGCGCAGCGCCTGCGTGGCCTCGGCGTGCAAGGCCAGAGCTCGCGCCAAGGCAAATCCCTGCTCGCGCTAGCCGATGCAAGTGCGCGCGGCGCCGGTTTGACTGGCGCACTGAAGCGCGTCGAACCGCTCAGCGAAAAAAGCGTGCGCGTGAGTCTCGATACGGCGTCATTCGATGCGCTCATGAGCTGGCTGGAAAGCCTGGCGCGCGACTACGGCGTGCAAGCCACGGAATTTTCCGCCGATCGCGCCGATGGCGTCGGGCTGGTGAATGTGCGCGTGACTTTGGAAGATCACTAGTTAGATCCGATTTCAGATTTAATCCATTCAATAAAACTCCAGGCAACACGATATGAAATTCATCCGTTACCTTTTCCTTTTTGTGATCCTGCTGATCATCGCTGTGGGCATTTTTGCGTGGACGTGTCCGGCTGATTTTGCTTATCCGTATGTCGCCAAGCGTCTCGGTGCGGTCAAGCTCGCCGGCTTGTCGGGCACGATCTGGGAAGGCCATGCCGACAATATGAGTGTGTTCGAAGTGCCGGTCGGCGCGTTCGACTGGCATCTCGCAAAAAGTCCGCTGCTGTCGCGCGAGGTGCAGGCGCGGCTGGACCTGAAAGGCGTATTCGGCACTGCCGGTGGATTTGTCACGCGCATCGAGGACGGCACGATCCTCGCGCGCGATGGCAGTTTCCATCTGCCGGTCACGCTGTTTTCCAAGGTGGTCGATATTCCGAGCCTGCGTTTGATCGGCGATGTCGACGGCATCATTACCGAACTGAAAATGCTCGGCAATCACGTGCAGTCGGCGAGCGGTTCGGTGCGCTGGACGCATGCCGGTGTGAGCGGCGCATCCGAGGCGCGTTTTGGCGACATCGTCATCCTGTTCGCGGCCACCGCGCCCGGCGCGGTCAAAGGCACGATCAAGGACGATGGCACGGGCGCACTGGCGGTGGATGGCGAATTCGAAATTGGTGCCGGGCACTACGATGTGGTGGCGATACTCAGCGCGCGCGACAACGATCCGCAAGTGCTCGACGCCTTGCAGCATGTCGGGCAACGCCAGGACGATGGTTCGCAGTTGCTGAAAATCCACGGCGATACCTACAAGATATTTTGACGTGGCTATCGATAATGAATTTCTCGCGCGCGCGCTGAGCGTCGCGCACGCCGCCGCCGATGCGGCCGATGTAATTATCCGTGCGCGTTTTCGCGCGCAGGATTTTGCCGTGGTGCAGAAGGCCGATCAGACGCCCGTGACCGAAGCGGATCGCGAAGCCGAAGCCGCGATCAAGAACGTGTTGCGCGCGAGTTTCCCCGGGCACGCATTCTATGGCGAAGAAGAAGGCCGCGAAGGCGAGGGCGATTACCTCTGGCTGATCGATCCGATCGACGGCACCAAGGCGTTCGTGCGTGGTTATCCGATGTTCTCGACGCAGATCGCGCTGATGTGGCGCGGCGAACTCGTGCTCGGTGTTTCCGCCGCAGGCGAATACGGCGAGCGCGCGTGGGCAGTGAAAGGCGGCGGCGCGTTTCTCGATGGTCGGCGCATTTCGATCGCCGATACGTGCGAGCTCGGGCCACTCGCGGCGATCTCGATCGGCAATGTCAAAACCTTGTCGCGCGGTCCGGGCTGGAATGTACTGGCGAGCCTGATCCAGCGCAGCGGGCGCATTCGCGGTTACGGCGATTTCCTGCATTACCATCTGCTCGCGCAGGGTTCGATCGATCTCGTGATCGAATCCGATCTGAACATTCTCGATGTCGCCGCATTGGCGGTAATCGTGCGCGAAGCCGGCGGTATGTTCACCGACCTGGCCGGTCGCGAACTGACGCTCGACACCGGCAGCGTGCTGGCCGGCACGCCGGCGCTGCATGCGCTGGCCTTGCGCGAGTTCACGGACGCGCTCGGTACGGATTGAGCGGCGCGCCATTCCGGCTCGGCTTGCGGTTACAATTGCGGCATGCAAAAGCCGCCGATCATCCATGCCATCACGCCTGCGGAAGGCAGCCATTTCCTCAAGGTCGAGATCCTCGATCTGGAGTTCTCGAATGGCGAGCGACGCATCTACGAGCGCCTGAAATCTTCCGGCAGCGGCGCGGTGATCATCGTCGCGATGCAGGATGAAAACACGGTACTTCTGGTGCGCGAATACGGCGCGGGAATCGACCGTTATGAACTCGGTCTGCCGAAAGGTCGCCTCGATCACGGTGAAAGTATTCTCGACGGCGCCAATCGCGAACTCAAAGAAGAGGTCGGTTTCGGCGCGCGTGATCTGCGCCTGCTGACCACGCTGTCGCTGTCGCCGGCGTACATGAGCAGCATGACCCACGTCGTGCTCGCGCGCGATTTGTACATCGAGCGTCTGCCCGGCGACGAGCCCGAAGAACTCGAAGTCGTGCCGTGGTCGATGGACGATCTGCATACGCTGGTGGCGCAGCCCGATGTCACCGAAGGCCGTTCGATCGCGGCATTATTCATCGCGCGCGAATTCCTCGCCGGTCGTTTCCAGCCACGCGCATGAGTTCGATCAGCAGCGTCGCCGATCTGAAAAATCTGGCACAACAGGCTTGTGTGATCGCGCGTGCGGCGGGCGAGGCGATCCTGCAGGTGTATCGCAGTGATTTTGCGGTCGAGCAAAAAGATGATCGCTCGCCGTTGACCGAGGCCGATCTGGCCGCACATCACGTCATCGTCAATGCATTGCAACGCCTCACGCCCGAGCTGCCGATATTGTCCGAAGAATCGGCGAGCCTGCCGTGGAGCGAGCGTTCGCAATGGACACGTTATTGGCTCGTCGATCCGCTCGACGGCACGCGCGAATTTATCAAGCGCAACGGCGAATTCACCGTCAACATCGCGCTGATCGACGCGCATGAAACCGTGCTCGGCGTGGTGTATGCACCGGTGCTCGATGAAATGTATTTTGCGTGGGCCCGTGCGGAAAAAACCGGCGGTGCATTTGTCCAGCATGCCGGCGATAGCGAACCGCGACGTCTGCACACACGTTCGCGACCGCCGACTTTGAT
>JANXUW010000039.1 GCA_025351985.1 Pseudolysobacter sp. | reverse complement strand
CGCGCTCGCATCCTCATCGCCGACGACCAGCGCGACGTGCGCGAGGCGCTGCGGCTGTTGTTCAAGGCCGAAGGCATCGATGCGGTCTGCGTCGACGGCCCGCCAGCGGCGCGCGACGCGATCCGCAAACAGCGATTCGATGCGGCGCTGATCGACCTCAACTACACACGCGATACCACCTCGGGCGGCGAAGGCCTGGAGCTTTTGCGCGAGCTGAAAAAACTCGACGCCGATTTGCCGGTGGTAGTCATGACGGCGTGGGGCACAATCAATGTCGCGGTCGAGGCAATGCGCTTTGGCGCCGGCGATTTCATCGAAAAACCGTGGGACAACCAGCGCCTCATGAGCGTGCTGCGCAACCAGCTCGCCCTCGCCCGTTCGCGCGGCGAAACCGCCAAATTGAAACGCGAGAATGAAATCCTGCGCGCCGATTCGGCGGAAGATTTCATCGCCGAATCCGCCGCGATGCGCAACGTGCTGAGTCAGCTCGATCGCGTCGCGCCGACCGATGCGAATGTTTTGATCCTCGGCGAGAACGGCACCGGCAAAGGCGTGATCGCGCAGCGCCTGCACGCGGGATCGAAACGCGCCCAGCAGACGCTGGTCAAGGTCAACATGGGCGGCATTCCCGACAGCGTGTTCGAGGCGGAAATGTTCGGTCATGTGCGCGGCGCGTTCACCGATGCCAAGACCGATCGCGTCGGCCGATTCGAACTCGCCGACGGCGGCACCCTGTTTCTCGACGAGATCGCCAATATCCCGCTTGCCCAACAACCAAAACTGCTGCGTGTGCTTGAGGATGGCGAGCTGGAACGGGTCGGCTCGTCGCGCACGTTGAAAGTGGACGTGCGCCTGATTTCGGCGACGAATGCCGATCTCGGCAACGATGTCGCGCGCGGTGCGTTTCGCCGCGATTTGCTGTTCCGCCTCAACACGGTCGAGCTGCGATTGCCGCCGCTGCGCGAGCGCGAGGCGGATATCGCGCTGCTCGCCGACGCGTTTTGCCGACAGTTTGCAAAGCGCTATCAGCGCGATGATGTGCGTCTCGCGCCGTCGACGTTGCGCGCGCTGGCTAGTTATGCGTGGCCGGGCAATGTGCGCGAACTTTCGCATGTGATCGAACGTGCCGTGCTGATGCAGGATGGCGCGGTGATCGATGACGCTGCATTGAATCTGCAATCCGCTGCGGGCCACGCACTTTCGGGCGCCGACAGCATCGCATCGAACGCATCGTTGAGCGTCGATGGCGCAGAAGAACAACTCGTGCGCGAGGCCTTGCAGCGCACCGCTGGCAATATCCAGCGCGCCGCGACCTTGCTCGGTTTGAGCCGTCCGGCGCTGTACCGGCGCATGGAAAAATACGGGATCGAATAGTGACGAATCTGCCACGTCGGATGTCTGCTATTTCTCTCACGAACTCCAGCGCATGAGCGACAAATCCTCGCGCTGGAATTACGAAACACGCATCCTGCTCGGCGCGCTGTTCGCCACCTTGCCTGCGCTGATCGCGCTGGCGGTCGCGCTGTGGTTGGCAACGAACGATGCCACTCGCACTGTCGCAATCTGGGCTGGCATCGCACTTTTGACGATCGGCCTGACCATCGTCGTGCGGCGCAACGCGGTGTATCCGCTGTACACCTTGTCGAACCTGCTCGAAGCCCTGCGCGAAGGCGATTACAGCCTGCGCGGATCGCGCGCGCGCCGCGGCGATGCAATCGGTGAAGTGGTACGCGAAATCAACGCGCTCGCACAAACCTTGCGCGAACAACGCCTCGCGGTCGAGGAAAAAAGCGCGCTGCTGGCGAAGGTGATCGCGACGCTCGACATCGCGGTGCTGGCGTTCGATGCCGATGGCCGCATCAAACTCGCCAACCCGGCGGCGGAGCGCCTGCTCGCCGCGACCACCAGCGCGCTGGCCACGCAGACGGCGGGATCGCTCGGGTTGGAAGATTGCCTCGCGATCATCGACGTGCGCGTGCTCGAACGTAACTTCGCCGGTGGCAGCGGTCGCTGGGAAGTGCGGCACGCGCGTTTTCGCGAGAACAGCCGGTCGCACGATCTGCTGGTGATCAGCGATCTCAGTCGCGCGCTACGCGAGGAAGAACGCCTCGCCTGGCAACGCCTGCTGCGTGTGCTCGGCCACGAGCTCAACAACTCGCTCGCGCCGATCCGCTCGATGGCCGGCACCTTGTCGAAACTCACCGATCGCGAACCGCTGCCCGAAGACTGGCGCGAAGATGTGCAAGGCGGCTTGCGCGTGATCGGCGCACGTGCCGAAGCGCTCGCGCGTTTCATGGCGCGCTACACGCAACTCGCGCGTTTGCCGCCGCCGAGTCCGAGTGCGATCGAATTCGGTGCGCTCGCACGTCGCGCCGCATTGCTCGAACAACGCATCGCAGTGAGCATCGATGCCGGCCCGGCACTGCACCTCGAAGTCGATCCCGACCAGATCGAACAAGCTCTGATCAACCTCATCAAGAACGCCGCCGACGCCGCACTCGACGGCGGCGCGCATGTGAGTCTGCGCTGGCGCCAGCACGATGCGGAATTGCATATCGAAGTGATCGACGATGGCCCGGGACTGCCGCCGAGCGAAAACCTGTTCGTGCCGTTTTTCACCACCAAACCCGACGGCTCCGGCATCGGTCTCGTGCTCGCGCGGCAGATCATCGAAGCGCATGGCGGCACACTCACGCTGGAAAATCGCCGCGACATGCGCGGCTGTATCGCACGCCTGTATTTGCCTGCACCGGCGCTCTAAGCGCTTCGGTGCAATTGTGTAACGCCGCCCGCAACGTCTAAAGTGATTGCAATGAAATCCGTGCCAACCAGCTCCCTGATGACCCGACTGCGTCGCCGCATGGCGATGGCGGCGTGGTTGTTTGCGCTGCTGGTGCTGACGCAGACCGCGTTCGCCACGGCGTGCCTGACGGATGCAACGCCGTCATCGTCGACACTCGCAACGGCTGCAAGCGAGCTCTCCGCAACTGCCGTAATGGCCGCACAAAATCCATCCGCCGCAGAGATCGAAAACTGCTGGCATGCGGGCATCGGCGGCTGTCATTGCGCGTGTGTGCACGGTGTCAGCCTGACCTCGTCTGCATGGCATATCGAGCTCAAGCCACCGATTTCGACAACGTTCGATTTCTCGCCCGCCGCGCCCGTCGTGGCCCTGCACGACGATCACCTGCGCCCTCCTATCGCCTGAATTCGTTTCGCTGCGCTCTTCACGGGCGCCCGTGGATGACGCGTCTCGCGCGTCCATCCGGCTATCGAATTTCAGGAGTTTTCCATGTCATCACCTGTTCGCGCACGGCATCGTGCGTGCTGGGCATTCGTCTTTGCGAGTGTCTGTTTTACGGCCGCCGTTTCGGCGCAGCCAGACCCTTCTTCCATAAGTCCAGCGGATTCGGCGCCGGCCTCGATCGAAGCACCGCCGGCGCTGACACGAGCGCTGCGCGAGGTTTTGGCGCGCAACCCCGCCGTGCAAGCGGCGCAAGC
>JANXUW010000740.1 GCA_025351985.1 Pseudolysobacter sp. | reverse complement strand
TCGAAGTGCAGGCCAATGCAACCAAGGACATCGACGAAGTGCGCGCCGGCGACATTTGTGCGTTCGTCTCGATGAAGGATACCGAGACAGGCGATTCGCTGTCCGATCCGCAGCATCCGGCATTGCTGGAGCGCATGCGCTTCCCCGATCCGGTGATCAGCGTTTCGGTCGAGCCGAAGAGCCGCAACGACGTCGACAAGATGTCCACCGCGCTCTACAAGATGGCCAAGGCCGATCCGTCCTTGCGTCTGGAAGTGGACAAGGAAACCGGCCAGACCGTGTTGCGCGGCATGGGCGAATTGCATCTCGAAGTGACCATCGATCGCATGCGTACCGAGCTCGGTGTCGAAGCGGTAATGGGCAAGCCGAAGGTGAGCTTCCGCGAAGCGTTCGGCAACCGCGTCGAACACATCTACACCCACAAGAAACAGTCGGGTGGTTCGGGCCAGTTCGCCGAAGTGAAGATGGTATTCGAGCCGGGCGAGCCGGGTTCGGGCATCGTGTTCTCGGATGAAATCGTCGGTGGTCGTATTCCGCGCGAATTCATCCCGTCGGTCGAGTTCGCGATCAAGACGCAGTCACGCAAGGGCGAGATCGCCGGCTACGAAGTCGTCGACTTCAAGGCACGTCTGCTCGATGGCAAATACCATGACGTCGATTCGTCCGCACTCGCGTTCGAAATCGCCGGCAAGGCCGCGTTCCGCGAAGCGCACAAGATGAGCCGTCCGAAACTGCTCGAACCGATGATGAAGGTCGAAGTAGTCACCGAAGCCGACTTCCTCGGCGATGTGATCGGCGACATCAACCGTCGTCGCGGCCAGGTCAACGACCAGGGTCCGAAGGGTCTGCAGTCGTTCGTGCAGGCATCGGTGCCGCTCGTGGAAATGTTCGGCTACATCAACTTCCTGCGTTCCGCCACGCGTGGTCGCGGCAACTTCACGATGGAGTTCGAGAACTACTCCGAAGTGCCGGCAGGTTTGGTCGAGAAGATCATGGCTGGCGAGAAAGAAGCCAAGTAATACGCTGCCGGGGCGCCATGCCTCGGCATGCGGTAACACCACAACGCCGCCCATCGCTTTCACGCGATGGGCGGCGTTTTTTTATGTGCAGGGAAACCGCGTGATCCTTACTGGTACGGCGACGAAGGCATTCGAAGAATCGTCATTCCAGCGAAGGCTGGGATCCATTTTGACTTTCACGCACACCATCGACATGGATCCCAGCCTGCGCTGGGCTGACAAACCATTCGCTGTTTCGCGAGTGTTGGAGATTCGTTCCGCGACGCTTAATTTTGCTTTGGCGTAGCGGTCTGTCCGAACAAAATCCTGCGTGATTCTTCCGACATCGGCGTGGCCGACGGCGCATAAGCGTCCGCAGTTTCCGCGTAGGTACGCACGGTCGCCGGGCGCACACGAATCGTTTCGAACCAGCGCTTGAGGTTGGCGAAATCGTCCAGATTTTGCTTGTGGGCAACGTGCGGCACGATCCACGGATAACACGCAATATCGGTAATCGAATATTCGCCGGCAATGAACTCGCGATCCGCCAGACGTCGATCCAGCACGCCGTACAAGCGCGCCGTTTCTTTCACGTAACGATCGATCGCATAGGGCACTTTTTCCGGCGCGTAGACGTTGAAATGTCCGTTCTGCCCGGCCATCGGTCCGAGTCCACCCATCTGCCAGAACAGCCACTGCAGCACGTCCGCACGGCCGCGAATATCCGACGGAATAAACTTGCCGATCTTCTCGGTGAGATACAGCAAGATCGCGCCCGATTCGAACAGCGAAATCGGCTCGCCGCCGCCGCTGGGCGCATGATCGACGATGGCCGGAATACGATTGTTCGGCGCGATTTTCAAAAACTCCGGTGCGAACTGTTCGCCTGCGCCGATGTTGATCGGCAGGATGCGATGTTCGAGTCCTGCTTCTTCCAGAAACAGCCGCGCCTTGAGTCCGTTCGGTGTGCCCCAGTAATACAGATCGATCATGGGTTTTCCTTGGTGGTCACGCCGCGGCTGCTCGGCCGACCCTGGTCTTTGACGAAGAACACGAGAAACTTTAGCGGTTCGGTCGCACTCGCATTGGCCGACACCGTGTGGATATCGTTGGGGCTCTCGCAGAAGATTTCACCGGCACAGATGCAGCTGCCCGATCATGGATACATGCATGGCCAAAACGGCATCCTACGTTAGACGAGATAGCGACCCCACATCGGAGTCGACGTTGAGAAAAATTCACAGAGCCAATTGCACCGCCGATTTCCCGTGTGCGGTGCTGCCAGCGCGCTGGGATTCGCGAGGAATTATTCGAAGCCGTTGACGAATAAGTAATCGTGCACGACGGTACCGGTAGCTACCGGATACGCGAGAATCGTTTGATGTTGGGTGTTAAGCAATACCGAAACTGAGCCAGTGAAGAAGCCTGTGAGAACCACGTCAGGTTTTCCATCGCCATTAATATCGGCGATAGCCACGGATTGAGCGGCAAGATTATTCGTGGAAGCTGCGAAGTTGGTCGCGGCGATAAAGTTTGCACTGGT
>JANXUW010000737.1 GCA_025351985.1 Pseudolysobacter sp. | reverse complement strand
AAACAGGGACCAGTCCAGCCTCACGCTTCATCTTTGCCGATATTGCGAATTGCTACAGCGCGACGTTTCGCGAAATGGGCCTCCACGTCCACGTGCGCCATCGCTGAACGGGGATCGTCTAACGCCTCCTGCACCTTGGCGCGGAACCAAGCGTCATGCGCGACAGGATCAGAAGTGAAGGCGAACGGCAGTGCACCCTCGTTGACAACGTGGGTCAGCAGAATGCGCGCCGCATCGCTGACCGTCAGCCTCATATTCCCCAGCACCGCTGCTGCTCGCTCTTTCACGGCGGTGTCGATGCGTGTTTGTACCAAGGAGTCAGCAGCCATTGTGTGCTCCATTGCGAGAGAAACGGTGTCATATTGTCATTCAATCGAATGACAATAGCTCGCGGGGAGATAGGCCCAACACGTTTGCAACGCACCCTGTTGATTTTCACATTCGAGTGAGCCGAAAAGCTCGCGGACGAAATTCGGCGCCTCGCGGCCATGCTGAAGCTCGACATCTTTCGAACAGACGCGTACACGGCCAGTTGTTGAATTTCATATTCGAATCAGCCGATTCCTGAAGGAATTGGCGTTGAATTGTGAGCCACGAAAATCACGCCCTGCCATTTGAGATTGCGGGATTCAGTAGCACATGATTCGATGCAAATCGGGGGCTCAAAATTCGGCCCAAATCTACACTCCATCGCCACGGCGGTTCGTATGGGCTATCAAACGCTGGATTTTGCGCTGTTCGACGCGTCTTGCAATTACCGGCACTTTTCCGACAATCGCTAGTGAATTTCGGGGACGTGTGCTACAACGATTTAGAAACCGAGACATGTCGAAGGCCCGCTTTTGGGCGAAAGCGAACATTGCATATGCCTTAGTTGCTCGACTTACTCGCTGCTTACGCATGTCAGGCTGATGCAAGTGTTGCTTCAGCACCGATGGCCCGCGAAGCCTTCCAGGGGATCGCTGTGAAAATCCTTCATCGATGCAACCTCAGTTACGCCTGCCTCATGGTTGCTCTTCTTGCGACCAATACTACCGCCTCTCCTCGCCCGCTCGGCCTACCGACATACAGCATCGACTTCGGCTCCATCAGCTCGATCTCCGGCGCACCGTCGCAGAATTCTTGCGTTCACTTAACCGGAGAGATCGGTCGGCCTGCGCTGGGATTTTCCAGCAACACGCCCAGCACGCCGACCTATTCAAATTATTCAGGCTTCTGGACGGTCGCTTTGGCCGCGAGTCCAGACGAGATCTTCTTCACCAGCTTCGAGGCTTGCTGAAATGAAACTTATAAACCTGTTTCGGATTGCGGTTGCGCTCCTTTTCGTATTCGCACTGGCCCACGCCCAAGCTGCTGCGCAAAGCACCACGTTCACCTACCAGGGCAAGCTCAACGCCAACGGCATACCCGCTGCTGGCCAGACCTTGCAATTTACCTTCACGCTGTACAACGCGGCTACGGGCGGCGCCGTTGTGGGCGCGCCGATCCAACAGTCAATTGTCGTCGGCAGTAGTGGCTTGTTTACGGCCGATCTGGACTTCGGAAAGGTCTTCAACGGCACGCAGAACTGGCTCGACATCCAGGTCGGAACCGCGACGAGTAATGAGCAGGAGCTTGCCTCGCGCCAGGCGATCAATACGGTGCCAGTCGCACAATTCGCGCTAAGTACGGCCGCTCCGACATTGCAACCGTTTCAGGCGAACATCTACATCAACATTGCCAACGGGTCATCCGGCGGCGGGGATAACTACAATGTCAACCCCGGCACGCAGACGGTGCTCATCCCGACCGGCAAGCGACTGGTCGTGCAGACCGTCTCCATGTACCGCTCGGGCGCCACCTCGGTGGGGAGCACCCAGATCTTCATCAACGCGAGCATCAACGGGACATACTCGAGCTTTGCGGTGCCGCCCGCATCGCCATCGACCGCATCCTATTCGGGCGCGACGTTGACCGGCTTGTTTTACGCCGATGGCGGAACGGAGCTGCTGGCGAATGCCTTCCGAACCTCGACCACTGGGGCGGAAAGCGAGACTGTGACCGTCTCCGGCTATCTCGTGGACGTACCGTAGGGTCGAACCCGCAGAGCCC
>JANXUW010000726.1 GCA_025351985.1 Pseudolysobacter sp. | reverse complement strand
AGCGGCGACGGTATCAACGTCGTGACCGACAACTTCTGCGGTCAGCTTGCTATCAACAACGCGATCTTCGGCAATTCGATATTCGGCAATACCTCGCTCGGAATCGACCTGGGTACGCCGGGGGTCGACGCCAACGATCCGGGCGATACCGATACAGGCGCCAACAATCTGCAAAATTTTCCGGTACTCACTGCGGCGACCAGCGCTGCCGGTTCGACCTCGGTGACGGGCAGCTTGAACAGTGCCGCGAACACGATTTTCCGCGTGGAGTTTTTTGCCAGTGCAAGCTGTGACATCTCGGGTAACGGCCAGGGTCAGGCCTATCTCGGATTCCGCAATGTGACCACGGATGGTTCAGGCAACGGCGTGGTCGATACGACGCTGCCGGTTACCACAATCATGGGCCAGGTGATCACCGCAACGGCAACGGATCCGGCCGACAACACCTCGGAATTTTCGGCATGTACGAGCGTGATCGCAGATACGGTGCCGCCCTCGGTGACGATCAACCAAGCCGCGACACAAGCCGATCCCGCCTACACCGCGCCTATTTTGTTCACCGTGGTTTTCAGCGAGCCCGTGACCGGGTTTACCGGCACCGATATTTCATTCGCCGGCAGTACAGCGGGCAGCATGCTGGCCAGCGTGACGGGCAGCGGCGCCAATTACACGGTGTCTGTGGCAGGCATGACCGGCCCGGGAATCATCGTGGTCGGTATTCCTGCAGGGGCCGCAATGGATGCTTCATCGAACCCCAGCCTGGCGTCGACTTCCACTGACAATGCAGTCACCTACGCGGCAACGCCGTATTCTGCCGTGACCATCCCTGCCCTGACTTGGCCGACCCTGCTATTGCTGGCAGTACTATTGTTGATTATTGCCGCTCGATACCGACGCGTCTGATGCGACCGTTGTAGATAGCAGTGGAAACGCTGCGTTCTTCCGCCTGCCTGCAGCGACAATGGCGTCCCGAGCCGCGCGCGGCATTGATCCATTCGACAATCTGCTGGAACTTGTCGCCGTCGAAATCGAAGCTCAGCACATGCGAATGTTCGTGTTCGAGCCAGCGATAGAACGTCAGCGGCGATGCGCCGCCGACCACCGGATGCTGCACATTCCATAATTCCCACAGGTGCGCGATCTTGTCGCGCGCCTCGTTTTTGCTGATGGTATTCGGCAGGTCGCTCATGACGAAAATCTCGTGGCGGGATCGGCATTGTCTTTGCCGTGAATCTACGCCGGTTGATTACACAACGGCGTGACCTTATGTGAGATGAATGCGGGCAGTTGCGCCGCGACTAGCGAATTTCGGAGAACCTCATGACTGTGCCCATCAAGATCGATTTTGTTTCGGATGTCTCATGCCCGTGGTGCGTGATCGGACTCAAGGCGCTGGAACAGGCGGTCGATAATCTCGGCGATACGGTGCAGGTCGATCTGCATTTTCAGCCGTTCGAATTGAATCCACAGATGCCGGCCGAAGGCCAGGACATCAACGAACATCTGATCCAGAAATACGGTTCCACAGCGGAACAACTCGCGCAAACTCGCGATGCCTTGCGCGCGCGCGGTGCCGCGCTCGGATTCGAATTCAGCCAGACCAATCGCAGTCGTATCTACAACACGTTCGATGCCCATCGACTATTGCATTGGGCCGGCGAGCAAGGTCACGGCCACCAGCTCGCGTTGAAACAAGCCTTGTTCCACGCGTATTTCACCGAAGGGAAAAATCCGGGTGCGCATGATGTATTGATCCATGCGGCCACCGAAGTCGGCCTGGATGCAACACGCGCCGAGCAGATTCTCGCGGGCGACGAATACGCCGATCTCGTGCGCACGCAAGAACGTTTCTACACCGAACACGGCATCCGCTCGGTGCCGGCGATCATCATCAACGACCAGCATCTGATTTCCGGCGGACAACCGGTCGAGACGTTCGAGCGTGCGCTGCGCCAGATCGCGGGTTTGGCGTGACTCGCATCGCGCTCAGGCACGTCGCCGCGCAGTCTTGCGGCACATTCGCATGAGATAGAATTCTCGCTTCCACAACGAGGACAGCGACGATGCCGATTTCGCAGCAACTCAACCCACTGACGCGAGCGGAACGCAGTGGCTACGCCGAAACCTCGTTGCATGCGGATGTCATCGCGTTCATCGACGAACTGCGTGCGCTCGGCGATCCGCGTTTGTCGATCGGCGAATTTGGCAGTACGCCGGAAGGCCGTGAGCTGCCGCTGTTGGTGTTGTCGGGTCACGGCCATTTTACGCCGCAGACCGCGCATGAATCCGGCCTGCCGATCGTGCTGGTGATCTGCGGCATCCACGCCGGCGAAGTCGAAGGCAAGGAAGCCGGCCTGATGCTGGTGCGCGATATTCTGGCGGGCCGACACGGCGATCTGCTCGACCATCTCACGCTCGTCATCGTGCCGTTGTTTAATGCCGACGGCAACGATCGCATCAGTACCGAAAATCGTCGGCTCGATATCTCGAAACTGCATGGCCAGATCGGTCCGGTCGGTGGCGTCGGCACGCGCGTAAATGCCGCGGGCATCAATCTGAATCGCGATTACATGCGCCAGGAGGGTGCTGAAATGCGCCTGCTGCAGACGCGCATCTGCCATGTCTGGAACGCGCACATGGTGATCGACTGCCACGCGACCAATGGCTCGATTCACCGCTTTGCGATGACGTTCGATATTCCGCATACGGTAGAGAGCGGTCGTCGCGAACCGATCGAGTACATGCGTTCGCGCTTGTTGCCGGCGGTGCAAGCGGCAGTCAAAAAAAACGACGGCCTCGACTCGCATTGGTACGGTAATTTTCTGCGCGACGAAGGCGGCCAGGGCACTGGCTGGATCACCTACACGCATCATCCGCGCTTCGGCGGAAATTATCGTGGCCTGACCAATCGCCTTGATCTGCTGCTGGAAACCTATTCGTATCTGACGTTTGAAGAACGTGTGCGCACGACCTACGCATTCCTGCGTGAATCGCTCGTTTATATGGCCGCGCACGGCGAAGAAATCATCACTTTGCTGGCAGCCTGCATCGAACCGCCCGAACAAATTGCTGTGCGTTATCGACTCGAAGCCTTCACCGATCGCGAGGTCGAAGTGCTGACGCGCGAACCCTACACGTTGGAAGGCGCGCCGATCAGCGTGCGCGTGCCTTATATCGGCAACTTCGTCGGCGAGCATGTGGTGCATCGACCGCTCGCGTATGCGGTGCCGGCGTCGATCGCGGCGCATCTCGAACGCCACGGACTGACACTGGAACGCCCGAAAAATCTGCCGCTGCTCGACGTGGAAATCGCTACCGTGCGCGGACTTGTTTCATCCGCCGGTCGCGAAATTCTCGAAGCGAATGCATCTGCGTATATCGATGCCGAGTATCACGCGGAACGCCGCGAACTGCCGCAGGACTGGTGCCTGGTTTACACCGCGCAGCAATACGGCGCGATTGCCGTGTATCTGTGCGAAGCGGGCAGTGACGATGGTTTGCTGGCGTGCGGCTTGATCGATGAACCGGTGCCGGGTACGGAATTTCCCGCGTGGCGCGTGCTTGCTGTAGCGTGACCGCAGCTTGAGACATATTTCACATATTTCAATCGAACAGCATGCATATTTTTCGACAATTCAAGCGAGCAGGCCACCACTCGGTTACGCACGAGCAAACTATTGCATTACTAGGAAATTGAAGCGGCTATGACGACGATCAATAGTGCGGATTCTTCCCAGCTTTTGCTGTCGATGCCAGCTCAAGCTGGGAGAGCGATCATAGAAACAAGTGCGCTTCTGGTTTGCCCACTTCTTGGTACCGACAACTTCGTCGCCTTTTGCAAGGCGCGTGCGCTCGACATCACCCGAGAGCGTCTACTTCGATTGGAAAGACTGGGGCTTTTCTCTCCGGTATTCCGTGTACGAATGCCCGATGACGAGAAAGCGGAGCAGTTCCGGATTCCAATACGGGATGGCAACAATTGGTTCGAAAAAGGGTGGGCATGGGACACCACCGAAATTCCGGCTCGACATGAGATTCCTGCCAACGATGACCAAGCTCACGAAGCTTACTACTCCGTATTCCAAATCGAATGGCTCGGGATTGTTTTGAGTGAGATGACGCTACATGTGCATCTGGACGGATTTCTGGATCAAACCAGCCCCGCTCAACAAAACGGCGAGAATGTCCTAGTTGAATGGAGACAACACGCGACTTTGATGCGCGAGACTTCCTTAAACCATGCTTTTCGTCCATCGATAGCGATGCTTTGCCAATACATTTCCAACCGCTACTACCCCCTTGCTCAAGGTGATCAACGTCAGATCCGAGTCGGCACAACAACTACCTGGGATGCTTGGACAAGCATCCACGCATCCGAATGGGATTGGGAAGACCAAGCCCGTCGATGGAATCCACAATCCGTGGAATCATTTTTCGAACTCTCGGCTAGTAAGCTTCTTCATGCTTACCAAGCCCTGTGTTTGTCGCAGTCGAACATTGACCCTCTGGAGGATTGGTATCCTCTGGTGCAATTTATTTCCATTGACCGACGAAGACGATTAAAGGGCGCGGCTCTCCAAGCACAGACACTGCACGAGGGTGCGCTCATGATTCGCTCTTTATACCGCGACCTATACGACCAGGAGTTGCCGCCACCGAATGAAGTCGGTCGTACTATCATCACCCATATGCCGGAACTTGAGGTGCGAAAGGACACAAGGCGATATCTCGAATTTGTTGTCAACCGGTACGGCTTGAATCCCCAACCCAAGTTGGTGCTAATTGTGGAAGGAGAAACGGAAGAAATTGTCGTCAACAGGATATTTGAGGAAGTGTTTGGGGCCAGCCTCGGGAAACATTGGATTGAGATGCTCGTACTGCACGGCGTGGATAATGCGACCGGCAGCAAACAAGATATGTTCAGGGCTATTCTCAGGCTTGTCGATTATTTACATCACCATCAAACCTTGGCTTACCTGATACTTGACAACGAGAACTACGCGGACAAGTTAAAGAAAGAGGCCCGCAGTGCGCGCTCAATTCATTGAAAAAGGAATCGAATCACTCGTCCTGACTATATCTCTGTATGGAGGGAATCTTTCGAGTTCGATAATTTTTCCAACACCGAACTCGCTTCCGCGCTTTCTAACATCTCCGAAGGAAGATACAAGTTTGGGAAAGAACAAATAGCGCAATGCCGTCAATCGAAAGCACCGGGCTCAGCTCTCATGAGCCTCTACAAGGAAGAGACCCAGTACGGTCTTCCCAAGCGTAAGTTGGCCGGTGCCTTAGTGGATTGCATGCTGGCGCCCTATTCTCGAAGGGCGTTGAAAAACCGTCCCATAATTAGCGTATTGAGTCGAATTGTTTCGCTCGTTCAGAACAATCCTTTTCCAGTCAGGCAAGAGATTTGGGAGAAAAACCAAAAGTCAAAAATCCTAGCGTTAAAGAGCTAATGCTATAGCTATTAGCCGAGCGGTAAAAATTTGCCCCGCAACATCACTATGCGCCGCCGTGACTTTCATTTTCGCTGCGAGTACATTCCTTCATCCGCCCGCAGCTCACGCCTCAAACAATCGCATGCGGCACGAACCGCGAGGTGTCCTGCGTGATCAGCGTATCGTCTTCGCGAATGCCGATGCCGACCGCCTGATCGGCCACGATCCAGCTGCCGACCAGCGCACGGCCATGACCGAAATCCGGCAGCGCATGGAATTGCTGGCGAATGCTTTGCGCATCGTCGTACGGGCCGTCGGTGCTTTGACTCGAACCATCCGGCATACGAATCGCGATGTTTGCGCCTTCGCGTGAGAAGAACGGTTTTTGCACCCAGCCGGGCGCGAGCGTTTCCTGCAGCGGATCGTGGAAAAATGCCGGCAGCAGATTCGGATGACCGGAGTGGCGTTCCCACAATAACGGCAACACGCCCTTGTTGCTGAGCAACGATTTCCACGGTGGTTCGATCAGCACGATACCGGCCTCGGGCAAGCTCGGCCCATACTTTTCCTCGAACATGAATTCGAGCGGATACAGCTTGAACAAGGCCGCGATTACCTGATCGTCCTCATCGGTGAAACGCCCGGTAGAACTCAGGCCGATGCACTCGATGTCGATGCGCTTGGTCGCAAGTCCGGCCTGCTCCGCACAATCCTGCAGGTAGGTGATCGTCGCCTGATCCTCGCGCGATTCTGCCACCGCCGAAAAATACAGCGGTCGCGGCAGGCGCGGCGCAATCGTGCCGAAGGTTTCGATCAACGCTTCCTGGATGCGGTTGTACTGGTCCGTGCCGACCGGCAATACGCCGCGATCGCGCTGCTGCTCCAACCAATGCCACTGAAAAAATGCGGCCTCGTACAGCGAGGTCGGTGTGTCGTAATTCAGCTCGTATAATTTCGCCGGGCCGTGGCCGTCGTAAGCAAGATCGAGCCGACCGTACAGATGCGGCGACGCATCGCGCCACGAAGTGCGAATCCAGTCCCAGTAGCGCGCAGGAATCGCCAGACGCGTCAGCAACGATTCGCTCTGCACGATTTCGCCGACCAGCGCCATCGCCATCTCGTGGATTTCCTCGCTCGGCGCCTCGATGTCGTTTTCGATCTGCGCGAGCGTAAACGCGTAGTACGCAGCCTCGTCCCAATACGCGTCACCGCCGATGGTGTGGAACTGGAAACCCAGCGTTTCCGCGCTGGTTCGCCAGTCGGCGCGTTCGGCGATTGGCACGCGCCGCATGTCAGCTACCGCTGCTGCTGGAACTGCTGCTCGATGCGGAGGCATGCGAACTCGCGTGCGAACCGCCCCACGCGCCGCGCGCCGCAGCCGATGAACCAAAACCCGAGCGCGATACGGTAATCGCGCGATTCGGCGCGCTGGTCACCGGCGTTGTG
>JANXUW010000704.1 GCA_025351985.1 Pseudolysobacter sp. | reverse complement strand
CCGCCCGCTACCAGTACCTTGCCGGAAGGCAGTAATGTTCGGGTTCCGAGTGCCGATCTAGGGTTCGTGTTGGGGGTGCTGCTCCATGTGTCATTCGCCGGATCGTATTGCAGCAACGATAAAGCACCGGGATATACGTCGATGTACGAACATGAATCGACCAATACCTTTCCTGATGGCAGCAATAGCGCCGAATTGCCGCAATTGGCTTTGAGGTCACCGGCTGGAATCCAGGTGTTGACTGCAGCCTGTGCCGTGGGCACCAGGCATGTTGCGAACGCAAGTATTGCAAGCACGAGGCTTGTGACGAGTAACGATCGCATTGCAAATATTTTCGATGTCATGGTGAAAATGGCATGCCGATTCCCTTTCGCATGGTGGTTGCAAAAGCCGCCAACGCGAGCACGCTGCCGAACTCGGCGATGCGCGCGATTCGCCGACTCGCGCGCGGCGTATTCTGTGCATCCACTGTGGCGCTTGCAGATTCGGGTTTTGCCATCATGTCGGCTGGGTCGTAGTCGCGGTCGCGATTATTCAGTAGTCTGCGCGAATCTCCAGAAAATGCCAACGCGAATGAGTGATCCAGCCCCATTTATCGTCGCCATTCCCGCGCGTTATGCGTCGACGAGATTGCCCGGCAAACCGTTGCGACAGATTGGCGATGCGCCGATGATCGTGCACGTTGCGCGGCGTGCGCTGGCGGCGGGTGCGAGTAGTGTGATCGTTGCGACCGACGATGCGCGCATCGCCGCCGAGCTGCGCGATCATGAGGTGCAGGTGTGCATGACACGCGCCGATCATGCTTCGGGCAGTGATCGGCTGGCCGAGTGTGCCGAGCAGTTGGGTTGGAGCGACGAAACCATCGTGGTGAATCTGCAAGGCGACGAGCCGCTCGCGCCGGTAAGTGGCATCCGCGCCGTCGCCGAGGCGCTGGCCGCGAGCGATGCATCGATGGCGACGCTGGCGACACCGATCACCAGCGCACACGAAGTGTTCGATCCGAACTGCGTCAAGGTGGTCTGCGATGCGAGCGGCTACGCGCTGTATTTCAGTCGCGCGCCGTTGCCGTATGCACGCGATGCATTTGCGCTGAAACGCGATGTATTGCCGGCGACGGTACCGTTCCTGCGACATATCGGCATTTACGCGTATCGTGCCGGATTTCTGCGCCGCTTCGCCGCGCTCGCGCCGACGCCGCTGGAACAGGCCGAAGCGCTGGAGCAGTTGCGCGCACTCGAACACGGCGAACGCATCAAGGTGCAGATTGTGCCGGAACCGTTTCCGGCCGGCGTCGATACCGAGGAAGATCTCGCGCGTGTGCGGCGCCTGTTCGAATCCGTTGGCGCGAGTCGCGTATGAGCGGGATATTGTTTTTCTGCATGGGAAACATTTGTCGTTCGCCGACAGTCGAAGCGGTCGCTCGTGCACAATTCGCGCGAGCCAATCCGGCTATGGGCATGGCATCCGCAGGCACAGAAAATTATCACGAGGGCGATATCGCCGATCCGCGCAGCATCGCCGTGGCAAAGGCGCGCGGTTACAGCTTGAGTACACATCGTGCGCGGCGTGTGCGCGATGTGGATTTTGTCGAGTTCGACTGGCTGCTGGCGATGGATCGCGTGAATCTGGACACGCTGATGAGACGCTGCCCGCCGCAGTTCGCACACAAGCTGGCCTTGTTTCTGCCGTTTGCTGGTGTGGATGCGCCGGACGAAGTGCCTGATCCGTATTACGGCAAGGCGCGTGATTTCGAAATCGTCGTCGACCTGGCCGAACGTGGCGTCGCGGGATTGTTGCAGCGACTGCGCCCGACACATGCCGCGCATGGCTGACGTGCATTTGGCAATGGATCAGACAGCATGACCGGCACCCGGAAAGTCGTGAGTTTTGATGGCAAGGAATTTGTGCGCACGCTGGCGTCGTCGCCGGGTGTGTATCGGTATTTCGATGCGGCTGGCGATCTGCTGTACGTCGGCAAGGCCGGCAATCTCAAAAAGCGCGTCGGCAGTTATTTTCTCAAGCCGCGCATGGAGCCGCGCATCGCCGCGATGGTGGCGCAGATCGCGCATGCCGAAGTCACGCTAACGCGCACCGAGGGCGAGGCGCTGCTGCTCGAAAGCCAGCTCATCAAGTCGCTGAAGCCGCGTTACAACATCTTGCTGCGCGACGATAAAAGTTTTCCGTATATCTACCTTTCGAGTGGCGAAGATTATCCGCGCATGGGTTTCCATCGCGGAGCACGTACCGGCAAAGGCCGTTATTTCGGACCGTATCCGAGCACTTACGCGGTGCGCGAAAGCCTCAACCTGATGCAGAAGATTTTCCAGGTGCGGCAATGCGAGGACAGTTATTTTCGCAACCGTTCGCGACCGTGCCTGCAATACCAGATCAAACGTTGCAGCGCGCCGTGCGTGGCGCTGATCGATCCGGTCGATTATCAGGCCAGCGTGCGTTATGCATCGATGTTTCTCGAAGGCAAAAGCACGGTCGTCACCGAAGAGCTCAGCAAGGCGATGGAGCAGGCCAGCGGCGAATTGGAATTCGAACGCGCCGCGCGCTTGCGCGATCAGGTCGGCTTGCTCAAGCAGTTGCAGGCGCGGCATTACGTGCAGGGTGCGAGCGCCGACATGGATGTGTTGGCGTGTGCGATTGTCTCCGGCGTGGCGTGTGTCACCGTGTTGTATTTCCGCAGCGGTACCAGCCTCGGTTCACGCGCGTTTTTCCCACGCCTGCCGATGGATGCGAGTGCCGGCGATGTGCTGGCGAGTTTTGTCCCGCAATATTATCTGGACAAACCCGTACCGCATGAGCTGATCGTGAGCCATGCGTTCGACGATGCGGCGTTGCTGGCAGAAGTGCTGACCGAGAATTCTGCGCACGCGGTTGAGATCAAATCCAGCGTGCGCGCCGAGCGTGCGCGTTTCCTCGAACTCGCGCAGAAAAATGCCGACGCCGCGCTCGCTGCGCACGTGGCCAGCAACCAGACCATGCGCGAACGTTTCGAGGCGTTACGCGAATTGCTCGGGCTCGACGAAACACCGCAGCGGCTGGAATGTTTCGACATCAGCCACACGATGGGCGAGGCGACTGTTGCATCGTGTGTGGTGTTCGGGCCGGAAGGCGCGGAGAAATCGCAGTATCGGCGTTTCAATATCAGCGGCATCACGCCGGGCGACGATTACGCCGCCATGCATCAGGCGCTGGAACGCCGCTACAAGCGCTTGCAGGCGGGCGAGGGCGTGTTGCCGGACATCCTGCTGATCGACGGCGGCAAGGGCCAGGTGAAGCAGGCGTGCGACGTGCTGAGCGATCTCGGCGTGGAGGGCGTGATGATCGTCGGCGTGGCCAAGGGCGAAGAGCGCAAGGCCGGACACGAAACGCTGATCCTCGGCGCGAGTGGCAAGACGCTCTGGCCAGGACCGGATTCCGCCGCCATGCATCTGGTGCAGAACGTGCGCGACGAAGCGCATCGCTTTGCGATTACCGGACATCGCCAGCGTCGGCAGAAAACCCGCGAAACCAGTCGCCTCGAAGAAATCGAAGGCGTCGGCGCCAAGCGTCGTTCCGCCATGCTCAAGCATTTTGGCGGATTGACGGGCATTGCCGCCGCGGGTGTGGAAGAATTGGCGAAGGTGAAGGGCATCAGCCGTGATCTCGCCGAACGTATTTACGCCTTGTTCCACGGATAATCATCAACTCATGCTGCCGCTGACCCTGCCCACCATTCTCACGTTTTTCCGCATCCTGTTGCTGCCGGTCATGGTGATCGTGTTCTACACGGGATTTCGCGGCGCCAACGTCGCTGCCGCCATCGTGTTCCTCGCCGCCGCGCTGACCGACTGGCTGGATGGCTACATCGCACGTCGCTACAACCTCACCTCCGCGTTCGGCGCGTTTCTCGATCCCGTCGCGGACAAACTCATGGTCGCGGTAACGCTGTTCCTGCTGGTGCAGGAAAATCCGACGCCGCTAATGGCTGTCACCAGTGCGATTATCGTCGGCCGTGAAATCACTATTTCGGCATTGCGCGAATGGATGGCCGAGATCGGGCAGAAGGCGCACGTCAACGTGGCGATGCTCGGCAAGATCAAGACGCTGATGCAGATCATCGCGCTTGAAGTGCTGTTGTATCAGCACGATCTGGAAGGCTTGCGCCTGTTCCATGTCGGGGAAACCTTGCTGGTGCTCGCCGCTGCGCTGACCATCTGGTCGGCACTCGTTTACCTGCGTGCGGCGTGGCCAGCGCTGCGTGATGGGCATTAAGCGTGTAACCCAGCACTGGCAACGTATTTCGCGGGCGAGGTGAGTGCGAGTGCCTGTACATCCGCATGCGGAAAAA
>JANXUW010000694.1 GCA_025351985.1 Pseudolysobacter sp. | reverse complement strand
GTTTCGCGCAGGCGCGTGGCGACGACATCCAATTGTCCGCGTAACAGGGCGGGATCGAGCATTGCGTGAATCCTGGGTTTGCGGCAAGGGTGCGGATTATCGCGGTTGCGCTGGTGGCTGTGCAAACGCGGCGATCAGGCGAGATATCGAGTCGCGCTTATTGTTCGCCGCGCGCCTTGCGTCGTTGCGCGCGCAAGGCCTCAAGTTTTTCGCGGATGCGCAGCTCCACGCCGCGCTCGGTCGGCTGATAATACTCGCGCCCGACGAGTGCATCCGGCAGGCATTGCTGATCCAGCGCAACGCCACCTTGCACATCGTGATCGTACTGATAGCCCTTGCCGTAGCCGATTTCTTTCATGAGCTTGGTCGGCGCATTGCGCAGATGCATCGGCACATCCAGCGTGCCGTGTTCGCGGATGTCGGCCTTCACGGCATTGAACGCCGCATAGATCGCGTTGCTCTTCGGCGCCAGCGCGAGATAGACGGCCATTTCGGCGAGCACGAGATCACCTTCGGGGCTGCCGAGTCGCTCGTAGGTTTGCCACGCGTCCAGCACCAAAGCCATCGCTTTCGGATCGGCCATGCCGATATCCTCGAACGACATGCGCAACAACCTTCGCGCGAGATAGTGCGGATCGCAACCGCCATCAAGCATGCGCGAAAACCAGTACAGCGCGGCATCGGCATCCGAGCTGCGCACCGATTTATGCAGCGCCGAAATCTGGTCGTAGAACTGCTCGCCGCCTTTGTCGAAACGCCGCGTGCGATCGGCCAGTACCTGCGCGAGCGTGCGCTGATCGATCACGCCATCGACCGCGACATCGGCGGCGATTTCGAGCAAGGTCAGCGCGCGCCGCACGTCACCATCGGCGGCTTGCGCGATGAGCTGCAATGAATCGTTGCCGACATCGAGCTGCACCGCACCGAGGCCGCGCTCGGCATCGGCCAGTGCGCGTTTCAGCGCATCGACGATATCAGGCACTTTCAGCGCATCCAACACATGCACGCGACAGCGCGACAGCAACGCCGAGTTGAGTTCAAACGAGGGATTTTCCGTGGTCGCACCGACGAACAAGATCACACCGCGTTCGATATGCGGCAAAAACGCATCCTGCTGCGACTTGTTGAAGCGGTGCACCTCGTCGACGAACAACACGCTGCGTTTGCCCTGCGCGAAATTTACCTCGGCCTCGGCCAGCGCCGCGCGCACATCGGCCAAGCCGGAAAGCACCGCAGATATCGCACGAAATTCCGCATCCGCATACCGCGCCAGCAGCAACGCCAGCGTGGTTTTGCCACAGCCCGGCGGACCCCACAACACCATCGAATGAACATGGCCGGATTCGATCGCGCGGCGCAAGGCCGAATCGGGCGCGAGCAAACGCTCCTGCCCGACCATCTCGTCGAGCGAGCGCGGACGCATGCGCTCGGCCAGCGGTTTCAGGCCTTGCGGCTCGGGGAAAAGTTCGGGAGTTTTGGACGGGATTCGACGAGCCATGCAGCCATCATACGAGATGCGTCAAGCGGAGCGGTGCGCGGCATTCAATTTCCAGACGATCGCGCCAATTCGATTCAATTCTTGACCGGAAAAACCTCGGTCGTCGGCTCGGCATTGCCAATCACATCCGTGCCTTTCGGTGGTGTGAACTTGAAGCTCTCGGCGGCAAGCTTTTTATTGCGCTGCCAATCGGAAAACACGATCTCGGTGCGATTGCCAAGCTTGTCGAGAAACACCATGCGCTTGAGGCCGCGTTCGTCGAGGCCGAGATCGGCATATTCGAATTCCGGCTCCTTGTCCTTCGACTTCAAACGCAACCAAATATAACCGTCGTGCTCGCCCTGTTCGCTGGTCGTGTATTGGCGATCGAGCTGGTCGAGATCGGTGAGCACCGTCAGCGGACTGTGCGCTTCTTCGGTGCCTTGATTGCGTACCGTGACCTGCTCCAGGTCTGGATCATAAATCCACACGCGCTCGCCATCGGCGACGATCAGTTGTTTGTACGGCGCATTGGTATCCCAACGAAACTGTCGCGGCG
>JANXUW010000692.1 GCA_025351985.1 Pseudolysobacter sp. | reverse complement strand
GGATGCCGGCGCAACTCGCGCGGCAATTGACCGAGCCCGCCCTGCATCGGCAGCACGAGTGCGAGCAACGGCAAGGTCAGCAGATAACGCAGCGCCGCGGTCCACGCCCAGTGTCCGCCACCAAGCACCATGCTGCGATTCAGCACGTAGGTCATCGTGAAAAACAGCGCGGAAGCGAGGCCGATCAACACCGCATTCGATGCGTTTTGCGGCGACGTCGATTTCATCGCATACCGCGCCGGCTGCCACGCAATTTGTCGACGGAAAAAGTCGCAATATCGCCATCGCCGCTACGTCGCGGTTGTCCCGCGGGCGGACCCCAAGCGTGCGCGTAGACCACTTCGTAAGTCGCCGGTAAAACTCCATCACGTCGATAGTTTTCGTACGCGGCGAACATCTTTTGCAGCCGCTGTTTGCCGGTCAATGCGCGACTGCGCGATGCATCGGCGTTGCTCGCGCCGATGCCTTTCAGATCGCGCATCAATGCCGGCACATCGGCATAGGTGAGATTGAAGCGCTCGGCATCGAGCACCGGATCGCGAAAGCCCGCGGCCATCAATGCATCGCCGATATGCATCATGTCGGCGAAACGACTCACGTGCGCTGTCGCATCGACACTCGCCCAGGCGTCGCGAAGTTCATGCAGCGTATCCGGCCCGAGCGTGGAAATCGCCATGAACCCGTCAGGCTTGAGCACACGACGAAACTCGTTGAATACGCCGGGCAGATCTTCGCACCATTGCAAACACAAACTCGAGAACAACATATCGATGCTGGCCTCGGCGAGCGGTAATGCATTGGTGTCCGCGCAGATCGCCGAGACGGGTTTCTGCAACAGATTTTGCCAGCCGCCGGTATTGCGCCGCATCTGCCGCAACATCGGCAGCGCGAGATCCAGCGCGACGATCTGCGCCTTCGGAAATTGTCGGCGCAAATGTGCCGTGGCGTGGCCGGGACCGCAGCCGATATCGAGCACGCGCAGTGGCGCCTGCGTGATGAATTCCATGCGCTCGAGCAGGCGCGATTCGACTTCGCGCTGCAACGCGGCGTGCTCGTCGTAATTGCTCGCGGCACGCGCGAAATGGCGGCGAATTTGCGCCTGGTCGAAAAGACGATTCATGCCGGCAACGAGTCGACGAATGCGCTGATGGCGTGCGCCACGGCATCGGCATGACCGATGAATGGCGCGTGGCCGCCACCGACGATTTTTTCGAAACGCGCGGCGCGACTGTGCTCAGCCGCCCACTGCATCGCCTGCCACGGAATCAATCGATCGCGCGCGCCGGCCAGCCACAGGCTCGGCACATCGAGCTGCGCGAGTTCGGCACGCATGTCGCTCGGTTCAAGCAGATTCAAGCCATCCCGCAGCACGCGCAGCGCCGGCTCGCCGCGTTCGAACAGACGTTCGCGCAACTCGCGCAATTCATCGCGCGCGCAATCGCTGCCGTGCACTTCGAGCGCAAGAAATCGATCCAGCGTGCCACGATAATCGGTACGCAAATCCGCGCCGAACTGCTCGAAAATTTCCGGTGCCACGGCGTGCGGCCAGTCCGGGCCGATCACAAAACGCGGCGACGAGGCGATCATCACCAGGCCACGCACTTGCGGCGAAACATCCAGCGCGGCGCGCAACGCGACCAGGCCACCGAGCGACCAGCCGATCCAGATCGCCGGCGGCGTGGCGATCGCAATACGACTCACGCAATCTTCTAGCGTCAGCGCGACATCGCGTTCGGGGCTCGCGCCGTGTCCTGGCAGATCGACCAGATGCAGGCGGAAATTTCGCGCCAGGATTTCGGTGAGTGGCGCGAAAATTCCGCTGTGCATGGCCCAGCCGTGGATCAAGACGAGATCTCGTCCAGCGCCGGTGATTTCGATATTCATCGGTGAGTGGCGCTCCTGTGCGCCGTGCGGATTGCGGACGGAATGCAGGCATCGAGCGCATCGAGCAGGCGATCCACATCGGCTTCCGCATGCGCCGCCGACAAGGTGATACGCAGGCGCGATGTCGCGGCG
>JANXUW010000656.1 GCA_025351985.1 Pseudolysobacter sp. | reverse complement strand
GGTGCGGAGCGGGCGCGGATTCGAGCGAGCGGATTCTGCGGCATAATATGCGGCTATTGGCCGTATCCGTGGGCCTTCCTTCATACGCCGCTGGCGCTGACGAATCATCAAAATCATGCTCGAAGAAATCCTGAAACTGCAACGCAACGGCGACAACGATCTGGCCGAACAACGTTGCCGCGAACTGCTCACGACCGAGCCGAACAACGCCCAGGCATTACGCGTGCTCAGCGCGCTGTGCTTCGAGCGCGGCGATGTCGACGAGGCGATGCGTTTTGCGCAGGCCGCAGTCAGTGCCGACCCGCAAAACGCTGCGCATCTGGCGTATCTGGGTGGCCTCGAATTCAGCAGTCAGCGACTGGACACCGCTGAGGCGCATCTTCGCGAAGCGCTGAGTCTCGATCCGAACATCGGCAGCGCGCATCTGTTTCTCGGTCACATGGCGTTGCAGCGCGACGATAACGCCGCCGCGCAGGAACACTTCAAATCCGCCGAACGCGTCGACGCGGCAAATCCGCAGACCCTCGCCAGCCTCGGCAGTCTGGCGCTGCAGCGCAACGATCCCGATCTGGCCTCGCGTTACTACATTCGCGCCGCCGAACTGGCACCCGACGAAGCCACTATCCAGGCGGGTCTCGGTCGCACGTTCCATGCGCGTGGTGTGTATGCGTTTGCGGTGCGCGCATTCGAAAACGCGCTGCGACTCAAACCGGACATGCACAGCGCGCGGCACTGGCTCGGCCAGCTGCATCTCGAACAGGGTGAGCCGACGTTGGCCGAGCCGCATTTCCAGATGCTCGACGATGTCGAAGGTTACGAGGCGCTGGCGCTGGTCGGTTTCGGCGATGCGGCGCGGCTTGGCACGCGCCTCGGCGAAGCTGTGGGGCATTATCGTGCGGCGCTGATCCGTGATCCGAATCAACCGGCGACGGTGATTTCGCTGGCTTGGTGTCTGCTCAAGCTCGGCCAGGTGAAGGCGGCGATGGATACCTACGACGCGCTGCTGGTTTTGCAACCGGACGAGCCGCGTGTTCTCGCCGCGCGCGCCGAACTGTTCGGTATGGTTGGACAAAGGCAGGACGCCCTGCACGCGTGGCAGGATATCCTCGCGCATAATCCCGATGACGAAATCGCTTTGGCGCGCTTGCCGCTATTGCTGGAAATGCTCGGCCGTCAGCCCGAGGCGGTCAGCATGGCGGAACGTTGTCTCGCGCAAAATCCGCACGATGTCGATGCGCATTTCGTGCTCGCGCGTGTCGCATTGCGTGTGCACGACGGCGCCTCGGCGCTGCAGCACTTCGATGCGATCGATCGCAGCAGCTTGCCGGAAGCCGGACGACGCCAGCTCGATCAGCATCGCGGGTTTGCGCTGGATCAACTGGATCGCACGGCCGAAGCCAGCGCCGCCTGGCTTGCCGCGCAGCGTGGTTTGCCGGCCAACGGCACACCGTGGCTCAAACCATTGCCCGAGGATTTTGCGGCGCAACTAACGTCGGTCACGCCGGCTCAGTCGCTGGGCAACGCGCCGGTGCTGGTGCTTGGTGCGCCTGGCTCCGGCGTCGTGCAGTTGACCACGTTGCTGACCACCGAATTGAATCAACTGGTGCTGCGTGATCGGTTCCAGCCGCCGGCGCGCGCCGACTTGTTTACACACGGCGAATTCGATCGTTACCCGACTTTAGGCGACAACGACGCCGAAGCGATTCGTCAGCAATATTTTTCCGCTCGCGCCGAACTGAATCTGGCCGAAGATCGCCTGATCGACTGGCTGCCGCGCTGGGATGCGCGTCTCCTGCCCGCAATCCAGCGCGGCTTGCCCGGGACACGCATCATCATCGTCGAACGCGATTTGCGCCAGACCCTGATGAACTGGCTGGCCTGCGGCGCGGCGCCGGGTTTTGCCTTGCCCGATGTCGATGCCGCGGCGGAGTGGCTGAAACTTTCGCAGCAGCATTTTGCGGCCTGCCGAAACGTATCCGGCGTATCGGTTCTCTACCTCGACGGCGATGCGCTGCAGGCCGATCCGACCGCCGCGTTGCAAGAGCTGGTGCAGTTTCTCGACCGCCCCAGCGCACGCATCGAGACACCCTATGTGGCGTCGATTCCGCCTGGCCTGCCGGAAGCACTTCCGCCATCGCGCTGGCATGCTTATCGTGACGTGCTGGCGCCGACATTCGCGCGCTTCGATTCAAACGAGCCAGGTGTATAGACATGCAAATCACTAGCGAAAGTTTTCAGCACGACCAGCCCATTCCGGCTGAGTTTGCGTTCGGCAAACCGGGTCCCGGTGCGCCGTGTATTTTTTCCGAAAATCGCAATCCGCAACTGGCATGGAGCGATGTGCCGAACGGCACGCGATCCTACGTTTTGATCTGCGTCGACAGCGATGTGCCGACCAGCGCGCAAGACGTCAATCACGCCGGTCGTACGGTTCCCGCCACCTTGCCGCGCGCCGAATTCGTGCATTGGCTGATGCTGGATATTCCGCCGGAAGTTCGCGAGCTTGGCGCTGGAAGCTGCGCCGAGGGCGTGACCGTGCGCGGCGATCGCGAGCCCTACGGACCGGAAGGTTCGATACAAGGCTTGAACGATTTCACCGGCTGGTTTGCCGGCGATGCGGAGATGGCGGGCGATTATTTCGGTTACGACGGGCCGTGTCCGCCGTGGAACGACGAGCTGCTGCATCATTATCATTTCCAGGTGTTCGCGCTGGATCTAAAGAGTCTCAATTTGCAGGGTCGATTCACTTTGCTCGACGTGCGCAATGCGATGCAAGGCCATATCCTGGGGCAGGCGAGTCTGACCGGAACCTACACCTTGTATCCGCCGTTGTTCAACGCGGCGCAGTGAGATATTGCGATGAGTAATACGCTCGTCGCGGCAAATCTGGAGCGCGCGCGCATGCTCGCCCAGCAGGGCCAGCTCGATCAAGCCGAACAATTGTGCCGCGCTGTGCTGGAGAGCAATCCCGGCGAGGCTGAAGCGCTGAATTTCATCGCGATGCGCTCGCTTGCCCACGGTCAACTTGCAACTGCAATCGAGTTGCTGCAGCGCGCCGCCGCCGCCCAGCCAGATGACGTCGCCACACTGAAAAATCTTGGTGTGGTATGCATCAACGCGCGCCAGTTCGATCTCGCGCAAACCACGCTGGAGCGTGCGATCGGGCTCGCTCCGGAGCAGTACGATCTGCAGCTGCATCTGGCGGGTTTGTGGGAACAGCAAGGCGAGCTGAAAAGGGCGCTGGCATACTATTTTGGTTCGATCACCGCGGCGCAGAGCCAGGGTTACTGGCTCAGCGAATCGTCGACGCCACCGGCGTTGCGCAAAACGGTCATGCATGCGATGGACTTCGTCAACCGTCAACGCCACGAGATTTTTTCGACGGTGTTGCAGCCCCTGCGCGAGCGCCATGACGCCGAAGCGATGCGTCGCATCGAGATTTGCCTGGCGACTTATCTGGGCGATTTGCCGACGAGTTATGCCGATGTCAGGCAACGGCCGAAGTTTTTGTATTTTCCGGGTCTGCCGACGCAAGCCTATTTCGCGCGCGAACTTTTTCCGTGGCAGGATGAACTCGAAAAAAACACCGACGCCATTCGTGCCGAACTACGTGATTTACTGCAACAACAGAATCTCATGCAGCCGTTTCTCGGCATGCAAACACCCGCCGAGGGCGATGCGTATCTGCGCGGCACGCACGGCGCGCCAGCCTGGGATGCATTTTTCTTCTATCGTCACGGCGAGCGCAACGATGCCAATTGCGCGCGCGCGCCGGTGACTGCGGCAGTCATCGATGCGCTACCGATCGTGCGCATCCGCGAGCACGCGCCGGAGATCTGTTTTTCGGTGCTTACGCCCGGCACGCACATCCTGCCGCATCACGGCGTGACCAACACGCGGCTGGTCACACATCTGCCGCTGATCGTGCCGGAGGATTGCGCGATCCGAGTTGGTGGCGAGGAACATGCGTGGCAGGAAGGCCGCTGCATCACGTTCGACGACACCTTTGAACACGAGGCGTGGAATCGCAGTCAGAGCACGCGCGTCGTGCTGATTCTCGATAGCTGGAATCCGTATCTGACGGACGTCGAGCGCATCGCGGTCACCGATCTGGTCGGTGCGATCGGCGATTTCAATCGCGAGTTTTCGTTGCGCGGCGGTTGAACGAATACGGCATCGTCATCAGGCGATGCCGGTCGCCAACGCCATCAGCAAACCTGCGCCGAGCACGATGCGATAAACCGCGAACGCGGTGAAACGATGACTGCGGATGTAACCGAGCAACCACTTCACCGCGATGAACGCGGTGATCGTCGACACGACAAACGCCACGCCGACGCTGCTCCAGTTTTCATTCGCCAGCGCGCCGGCCTTGTAGCATTTCAGCAGCTCATACGCGCTCGCGGCGTACATCGTCGGAATGCCGACCAGAAACGCAAATTCGGTCGCCGCCGCGCGATTGCTGGTGCCCGCGAGCATGGCGACAAAAATCGTTGCGGCCGAGCGCGAAGTACCCGGAAATATGCCTGCGACGATCTGCGCGAGCCCGACCAGAATCGCCACGCGCCAGGTAATTGTCTGGCGATCCGGCTGGTCCGCCGCGAGCCGTTCGGCGATCAGCATCCACACGCCGCCGATCAATAACGCCCACGCCACCGGTGCCAGCGCTTCGGGCAATTTGAACTTGAGCACACTGACAACGATGAAACCGAGCCCTGAAGTAATCAGAAAGGCGACGAACAACTTCAGCAGATAATCGCGCTGCGCCGGTTCGCGCCAGCCGGTCAGTAACTGCCAGATGCGCGGCCAGTAAATCGCCGTGACGGCGAGAATCGCGCCGGCCTGGATCACCACGTTGAACAACTCGGAGCGCGGCGCCAGCCAGTGCTCGGCGATCAGCAAATGTCCGGTGCTGGAAATCGGCAGGAATTCGGTGATGCCTTCGATCACGCCCAGCAGGATATCGGTCAAAAAAGTATTCACGGTATTGGCTCTTGATGGATGAAAGGCGCATCGGATTGCAGCGACGATGTCGTTCGAACCGCACGCAGAAATCGGTTGCGTATGGTAGCGGGATGACTGGCCGAGGCGTAGCTGTCATGAGTGCGATGGCAAGGCGAAAACGTAATCGCAATTATCTCGCGCACGGTTTTGGTGCGCCGCAGCACCTGAGCGCACCATCGCAGAGCAGAAAGGTGCTTCTGATCCCGGATGCGTGAAAAATTTTTCAGCAAGTCATTGTTTTCACGTGGCAATCACAACTGGCATGGCGGTTGCTATAACGAGATTCAACCTTTCCATTTACTCACTCAGGAGCCCCTTATGTCCGCCGCCAATGTCCAGAAGCTGATCCAGGAACACGACGTGGAGTTCGTCGATCTGCGTTTTGCCGACATGCTCGGCAAGCAGCACCACGTGACGTTTCCGGCACACGCCGCGGACGATGCGCTGTTCGAGGAAG
>JANXUW010000636.1 GCA_025351985.1 Pseudolysobacter sp. | reverse complement strand
CCAAGCTCAAAGCCGCTTCGGTGCAGCAACTGCCCGCTAAAAGTGAAGCCTTCGGTGCGGGCAACATCGCGTTGAATGTAGACCTCACCGATTTGAGTCATCGCATCTTTCGTGTGCACGAGGAAATTCCGGTCACGCCGGGCGCACTGACACTGCTGTATCCGAAATGGTTGCCCGGCACTCATTCGCCGACCGGGCCCATCGAGCAGATGGCCGGGCTGACGATCACCGCCAACGGCCAGCGCATCGAATGGCGACGCGATGCGATCGAAGTGTTTGCGTTCCATGTCGATGTGCCGCAGGGCGCAACCCGGCTGACTCTGGATTTCCAGTTCGTCTCGCCGCTGGATCGCGATCAGGGCCGCATCGTCGTCACGCCGGAAATCATCGGCCTGCAATGGAATACCGTGTTGCTGTATCCGGCCGGGCATTATTCATCGCAGATCACGATCGAACCGACGATCAAGTTGCCGTCTGGCTGGCAATTCGGCACCGCGCTGGAAACTTCAAATACCGAGACAGATAACACGCGCTTCAAACCGACATCGCTGGAAATGCTGATCGATTCACCGCTGTTCGCCGGCAAGTATTTCAAGCGCTTCGATCTCGCCCCCGGCGCCACGCCGCCGGTGCATCTGGACGTGGTCGCCGACGCCGCGAAATATCTCGATGCGAAACCCGAGATTCTCGCCACGCATCTGGCGCTCGTGCAGCAAGCCTACAAGCTCTACGGCGCGCAACATTATGCGCATTACGATCTGCTGCTGGCGCTGTCGGACAATTTCAGCGGCATCGGTTTGGAGCACGGCCAATCCAGCGAGAACGGCACGTTCCGCGAGTACCTGACCGACCCGAAAAAATTCGCGGGTCGCGACCTGCTCGCGCACGAATACACGCATTCGTGGAACGGAAAATTCCGCCGTCCCGCCGATTTGTGGACGCCGAATTTCAATGTGCCGATGCGCGACAGCCTGCTCTGGGTGTACGAAGGCCAGACGCAATACTGGGGCAATGTGCTCGCAGCGCGCGCCGGCCTGCTGAATGCGGAACAGGCGCGCGAATCGCTCGCAATGGTGGCGGCGGTTTACGATCATCGCGAAGGCCGCGTCTGGCGCAATTTACAGGACACCACGTTCCAGCCGATTCTCGCCTACAAGCGCGCGATGCCGTGGAGCAACTGGCAGCGCATGCAGGATTATTATTCCGAAGGCCAGTTGATCTGGCTCGACGCCGATACCAGGATCCGCGAACTCAGCGGCGGCAAGCGCTCGCTCGATGATTTTGCGCACGCATTTTTCGGCGTGGAGAACGGTCGTATCGCGCCGCTCACGTACACCTTCGATGATGTGGTGAAGACGCTCGATGGCGTGCAGAAGTTCGATTGGGCGACCTTCCTGCGCGCGCGACTCGACGGTCATGGCCCGGGCGCACCGCTCGATGGCATTGCGCGTGCGGGCTGGAAACTGGTCTACACCGACACGCCGAATCTGTACGGCGAGGATGCGCAGAAACAGCGCAAGTACGCCGACTTCAGTTATTCGCTCGGTCTCAGCCTGAGCAGCAAGGACGGCCGCATCAGCGACGTGTTGTGGAACGGCCCCGCATTCAACGCAGGCCTCGCCGCGGGCATGAAACTGATCGCGGTCAACGGCATCAACTACAGCGCCGATGAATTGAAAGACGCCATCGTCGCGGCCAAGGGCAATACCAAGCCGATCGACGTGCTCGTCGAAAATCTCGATCACTACGAAACCCTGCACATCGATTATCACGACGGCCTGCGTTATCCGCATCTCGAAAGAGTCAGCGGCAGCAAGGATCGACTGAGCGATATCCTCGCGGCGCGGCATTGAGCTTGGCTCGCAGGCTCGTAGATCGTAGTCCGAATGAGTAGGATGTGCTTTCAGCCCACCATCGGCTTCGATTCATCGCCATAGCAGTGGGCTGGGAACGAACTGTCGCGATTGAAGCGCATCTACCCGTAGGGTGACCCACCCCCGTTTTTCGGGCCAGCAGTCGGTAGAAAATTCGACCTTCTAATGCTTCTGCGATTTCGCTTGGGCCCCGTGTTCACGGGCGAATTCCGCAGGAGTTTTCCACGCAATGGCGGAGTGGGGCGCTCCTCGTTATAGAAGTGCCGCCACGCTTTGATCTTGCGCCTGGCGTCGTCCAGTGACAAGAACCGATGTTCGTTCAGGCACGCCTGACGAAACCGCCCGTTGAAGCTTTCGACCAGTGCGTTATTCGTCGGCGTGGCATGGCGAGAGAAGTTGAGTTCGACGCCGTTTTCATAGGCCCATCGATCCATAACTTTGCCCGGAATTCATCAACAATGCACTCAAACACTGGGCTTGAGCAACATCGCATCGAACTGCTGCCTATACATGGCGAACGGTTATCCTTTTTGGTAACCGATGCGGAACACGCTTCACTTTCCGACATGCGTATTAGCGCAGGTGCCGCCGAATAGCACGAGTCATAGCGATTTCAGAATCTCCGACTTCTTTATGTCGTAATCACTTTGCGTGATGATGCCTTGATCTAGCAAAGCCTTTAATGCAACCAAGCGTTCTGTACCATCCTTGCCTGCTTGGCCCGCGATTGCGATGCTTGCACCTGTACCGCCCAGTGCTTT
>JANXUW010000627.1 GCA_025351985.1 Pseudolysobacter sp. | reverse complement strand
TACCGCGATGGCGCCGCAAGCGGCGGCGAAATGCAGTGTCGATGCGAGCTTTTTTTCCTCGGCGACAAATGTGCAGAAACTTTGTGCGGAGATTTCCTGCGCAGCAAGCTGGAACAACAGACCGCCGACAAACGCATCGCCAGCAGCGGTGGTATCGACCGCGCGCACAACGTGTGCCGGCACGCTACCGTGAGCGTGCCGCGTATGCCAATGCAACGCGGCGGCGCCATTGGTGACGATGAGCAACTGCGTGGCGCCGTTCCACAATAGTTCGAATACACGTTTTTCATCGCCTTGCGCCGCGATCAGAAACGCGAATTCCTCAGCACTGAGTTTGACGATATCGGCATGGGCCAATGCCATGCGAATTCGCGGCAACGGATCGGCATCCTTCGCCCACAAACCCGGGCGCAAATTCATGTCGAAACTGACCAGAGCACCCGCCGTTCGCGCACGCTGCATGCCGGCGAACGTCGCCTGCGCGATGGCGGCTTCGGTCAGCGAATTCGAACAGACATGGAAGAAACCGGCCTCGGCGAACATCGCCGTTTCGAAATCGTCTTCATGAAAAAGCAGGTCAGCCGCGGGTGGTCGATAAAAGCTGAAACTGCGCTCGCCGTGTGCATCGAGCGAGACGAAGGCGAGGGCGGTCGGCGCCTGCGCGGTGCGGCGCACATAACTGCAACCGACACCCATTGCGGTGAGGCTTTCGCGCAGGAAATCGCCGAACATGTCGCGACTCAGCATGCCGACGAAATCGGCATCGCCACCGAGCTGCGCGACCGCGACTGCGACGTTGGCCGGCGCGCCGCCCGCATTTTGCAAAAACGCGCGCGATGTTCCGGCCGTTGCCGGCGCGCCGAGAAAATCAATCAGCGCTTCGCCGAAGCAGACCACTTTTTTCATGTCAGTGCGTCGATATCGTCGAACGTGCGCCTGCGGTGGAAAGCGCCGCGTGCTCTTCGACTTTCGAGCCGCGAAAGCCGTACCAGACGATGTACAAATAGCACAGCAGCGGCAGCACAAACGCATGCTGCACGCCGATGTGGTCGGCCAGCAAACCTTGCAGCAGTGGCACGATCGCGCCGCCGACAATGGCCATGATCAAGAGGCTGGCGGCCTTGTCGGTCATCGTGCCGAGACGATCGATACCGAGTGTAAAAATATTCGGGAACATGATCGAATTGAACAGCCCGATGGCGATGATGCTCCACAGCGCGACATGTCCGCTACTGGTCATCGTCAGCAACAGCAGCGCACTCGCCACGCTCGCAAACAGGCCGAGCAGCAGGCGCGCATCGACCACGCGCAATAGCGCGAAACCGACAAATCGACCGATCATCGCGCCGCCCCAATACAGCGACACATAACCGGCCGCGACACTCGCGCTGATGTTGCCGATATCCGGCATCGCCAAGTAGCTGATCAGGAAACTGCCGATCGCGACTTCCGCGCCGACATACAGAAAAATGCCGATGATGCCGTTGCGTACATGCCGGTGTCGCAGCACTTCGGCAAAGGTGTGAATCCGGTTGTCGCCGCGCGCAGTGGCCTCGGTCAACGGTGGCAGGCGGAACAGCCAGACGCCGGCGGCGAGGACGAACAACACACCCGCAAGCAATAGATACGGTCCGGTCACGGACTGCGCTTGCTGCAGTTGGTAGGCCACACGCTCGGCCGGTGCGAGCGCGGCGAGTTCGCTGGCGCCAAGCACGGCGCTGGACAGAATCAACAGGCCGCCGATCTTCGGCGCGAGCGTAGTGCCGAGCGAATTCAACGCCTGCGCAAGGTTCAACCGGCTCGATGCATAACGTGGATCACCGAGCAGGCTCACGTACGGATTCGCTGCCACTTGCAGCAAGGTGATGCCGCTGGCAAGCACAAAAAACGCGCCGAGAAAAAGCGGGTACGAAATCATGCGCGCAGCCGGAATGAACATCAGCGCGCCGATGCCGGTGATGATGAGGCCGATCACGATGCCGTCGCGATAACCGAATCGCGCCACCACGCGGCCGGCCGGCAGCGACATCACGAAATACGCGCCGAAGAAAATGAACTGCACGAGCATCGCCTCGGTGTAGTTCAGCGTGAATACCGATTTGAGATGCGGAATCAGCACGTCGTTGAGCACGGTGATGAAACCCCACATGAAAAAGATTGTCGTGATTACGCCGAGGGCGACGCGTTGGCTGGCACTGGATTTATTCATGTCGGAATTCCGTTGCTATCGATGGCTGGACCGCTGCTTTCGCGCACGACGAGTTGCATCGGCGCGATCGTGCGGGTTGGCAAAATGGCGGGATCGTGCACGCGCGCAAGAATGCGTTCGGCAGCTTGGCGACCGCGCGCGCGCGGGTCGGTGGCGATGGTGGTGAGCGACGGCAAGGTTGCGGCCGCTTCGGGAATATCATCGAATCCGACCAGCGCAAAATCGTGCCCGGGGCGACGCCCGCGTGCGGCAAGGCCGAGCCCTCGGGGGTCCCCCACACCATAGGCAGCGATGGCCGTGTCGACGCGCCGGGAGCGTCCGCCGCCTCGGCCGCTGCCCCTGCCGCCGTCCACGCGATGACCGCCGACTAGGAGGTGCGCGGCGTCGTCCAGCTTCTCTGGCCGGCGGCCAGGAAAGTCACAGCGATCGACTGGACCTGGGCCGGGTGTCACGACAAGACAGTTGGCTTCGACGAGAGTCGCGCGTGCCTTCAAAAGGCGACTACGGATGCTGAAGAGATCGCGCGAGCCCTGCCGAAGGCGCCGCTCAAGGTTACGTCCTCGTGCGGGAAAGAGGTCGAGGAAG
>JANXUW010000610.1 GCA_025351985.1 Pseudolysobacter sp. | reverse complement strand
GTTCCTCGATGTGGATCGTCGTGTAGCGATCCTCCTCGACGACGCGTTCGGACAACAGGATCGAGTCCTCGAAGTTGTAGCCATTCCACGGCATGAACGCGACGAGCATGTTCTGTCCGAGCGCAAGTTCGCCAAGATCGGTGGAGGAACCATCGGCAAGAACATCGCCCGGCTCGACCCGATCACCGACATTGACCAGCGGGCGCTGGTTGAGGTTGGTGTTCTGGTTCGAGCGCGTGTACTTGGTCAACGTGTAGATATCGACGCCGGCATCGTTCTCGCCGACTTCGCTCTCATTCACGCGCACGACGATACGACCGGCATCGACCTGATCGATTACGCCGCCACGGCGCGCCATCGCATTCACGCCGGAATCTTTCGCTACCGGGCGTTCAATGCCTGTACCCACCACCGGCGTTTGCGAACGCAAGGTCGGCACGGCCTGACGCTGCATGTTCGCGCCCATCAAGGCGCGGTTTGCATCGTCATGCTCGAGGAACGGAACGAGCGCCGCTGCGACCGATACGGTCTGCATCGGCGAAACGTCCATGTACTGGATATCCGGCGACGGGCGCAGCTCGGATTCACCGCGATAACGACACGCGACGAAATCTTCGATGAAACTGCCGTCGTCACGCAACGGCGAGTTGGCCTGCGCAATCACGAATTCGCCTTCTTCGATCGCCGACAAATAATCCACTTTGTCGGTGACCTTGCCATTGGCGATCTTGCGGTACGGCGTTTCGAGGAAGCCGTAAGAGTTGGTGCGAGCGTAGACGGCGAGCGAGTTGATCAGGCCGATGTTCGGGCCTTCCGGCGTTTCGATCGTGCAGACGCGACCGTAATGGGTCGGATGAACGTCGCGTACTTCGAAGCCCGCGCGCTCACGCGTCAGGCCGCCCGGCCCGAGCGCGGAAACACGGCGTTTGTGCGTGACTTCCGACAGCGGATTGTTCTGATCCATGAACTGCGACAACTGGCTCGAACCGAAAAACTCTTTCACCGCCGCCGCTACCGGCTTGGCGTTGATGAGTTCCTGCGGCGTCAGACCTTCCGACTCGGCCAGGCTCAAACGTTCCTTGACCGCGCGCTCGACGCGCACCAGACCAATGCGGAATACGTTCTCGGCCATTTCACCGACCGAACGCACACGACGGTTGCCGAGGTGATCGATATCATCGACCACACCCTTGCCGTTGCGGATCTCGATCAGCACTTTCAGCACTTCGAGGATATCGTCCTTGCTCAGCACGCCCGAACCGGTGACTTCCTTGCGGCCGACACGACGATTGAACTTCATGCGGCCGACGCCGGAGAGATCGTAGCGCTCGAACTGGAAGAACAGATTCTGGAACAGATTCTGCGCGGCTTCCTTGGTCGGCGGCTCACCTGGACGCATCATGCGATAGATTTCGACGAGCGCCTCAAGCGGCGTCTTGCTCGGATCGATGCGCAGCGTGTTCGAAATGTACGGGCCACGATCGAGATCATTGACGTACAAGGTATCGAACTTGTCGATGCCGACCTTGCGGAACGCATCGAGATGGGTCTGGTCGATTTCGGTATTCGCCGCAGCCAGCAGCTCGCCGGTTTTCTTGTCGACGATGTCGTGCGCAAGAATACGGCCGAACAAATAATCGTCGGGAACGTCGAGTTCCTTGATCTTGGCGTTCTGCAGCGCCTTGACGTGGCGCGCGGTAATACGCTTGCTGGTTTCGACAATGACTTCGTCGCCGATCTTCAGGTCGAAATTCAGCGTTTCGCCACGCAGGCGTTCGGCGATCAATTCGAGCTTGGCGCCGCCCTTCTTGTCGATATGGAACGTGTTTTTCTCGAAGAAGATATCGAGCATCTGCTCGTTGGTGAAACCGAGCGCACGCAACAGGATCGTCACCGGCAGTTTGCGGCGACGGTCGATACGCGTGAACAGCGCATCCTTCGGATCGAATTCGAAGTCGAGCCACGAGCCACGGTAAGGAATGATGCGCGCCGAATACAGCAGCTTGCCCGAGCTGTGCGTCTTGCCGCGGTCGTGATCGAAGAACACGCCCGGCGAACGGTGCAGCTGCGACACGATCACGCGCTCGGTACCGTTGATGATGAAAGTGCCGGTGTCGGTCATGAGCGGCAATTCGCCCATGTAGACTTCCTGTTCCTTGACGTACTTGATCGCCTTGTTGTTCGACGGGCTCTCGCGATCGTAGATCACCAGGCGCACCAGCACGCGCAGCGGCGCGCCGTAGCTCATGCCACGATTGCGACATTCGCGCTCGTCGAACGGCGGCTCGCCGAGGCGATAGCTGACGTATTCCAGCGCCGCATTGCCCGAGTAGCTGGAGATCGGAAACACGGACTTCAGGGCGCCATGCAGACCGCGCTCTTCGCGCTTGGCCGGCGTGGTGCTTTCCTGCAGGAATTCACGATACGAATCGACCTGGATCGCGAGCAGCGGTGGTACTTCAAGCACGGTCGGGCGCTTGCCGAAATCCTTGCGGATACGCTTCTTTTCAGTGAAGGAATAGGTGCTGGTGCTGGTGCTGGTCATGGGATGTACCGCCCTTTAGGTTGACGCTATCCGCAGCGGGCGCTGCGGTGGGGTAATGCAGTGGTATAGCAAAGTTGTAACCGGAAAGTCGTGGATGCGATCTGCATCACCACAGCTTGCCGCTGGCAACTCATTACGATTTCGCTGGAACGGCGAAAGGCCAGGGGTTTTCACCCCCGGCCTGGCTTGCTTCTGGCGCAGCAAGCGACGCAATGCGTCGCTTACTTGATTTCGACGGTCGCGCCTGCAGCTTCCAGCTCTTTCTTGAACTTCGCGCTGTCGTCCTTGCTCGCGGCTTCTTTCACCGTGGCAGGAGCAGACTCGACCAAGTCCTTGGCTTCTTTCAAACCGAGGCCCGTGATCGCACGAACAGCCTTGATCACTTCGACTTTCTTTTCGCCGGTGGCTTTCAGCACCACGGTGAATTCGGTCTTTTCTTCAACCGGTGCGGCAGCAGCAGCCGGACCAGCGGCGGCAGCGGCAGCCGGAGCTGCAGCGGACACGCCAAACTTTTCTTCGAACGCCTTGACCAGCTCCATTACCTCGATGAGAGGCTTGGCAGCGATGGCTTCGAGGATTTGATCGTTACTGAGTGACATTGAAATTACTCCTGAAATTTTATCGAACAACTACAAATTGCCGTTGGTGTGTGGCTTCAAGCTGCTTTTTTCTGCTCGCCAATCTGACTGAGCACACGCGCCACTTGCGACGCGGGCTCGGCCAAAACGCGAGCGAGCATGGTTGCAGGCTGCAGAAGCAGACCGGCAAAAATCGACAGGGCCTGATCGCGGGTTGGCAGCGATGCGAGTTTCTCGACGTGAGAACCCGGATACATCTTCCCGCCCATTGCGACGACCTTGGCAACCAGCTTGTCGTTTGTCTTGGCAAAATCCTTGATCAACCGGCCTGCAGCACCCGGGTCTTCCTTTGAAAAGGCAAACGGCAGCGGACCCGTGAGCGCTTCTTTCACGCACTCATAATCGGTTCCGGCAACTGCACGCGCCACGAGGGTGTTCTTGGCAACTTTAAGAAACACACCATCCTGACGAGCCTTCTTGCGCAGCTCGGTGAGCTGGGCAACGGTAAGACCGGCGTACTCGGCGGCGACCAGGGAATGCGCCTTGGCAGCCACATTCGCCAGTTCGGCAACGACCTCTTTCTTTTGCTCCAGATTGAGCGCCATTGCATTCTCCGACTGAACCGTCCTCGCATTCCGGCGAAGGCGGATTCGGTAAAAACACACAGCCCCGCATCCTGCGGAAACTGTCGGCATCGCGTGATGCCTGTTGTGGTGGCCGTACAAGAAATCCTGTTGGGCGGCACCATCTGCGCAGGTTGGTTTCCTTACCGATTAAGCTCGTGTGCTGCTCGCTTCCGGCTCATGCCTTGCGAGTGCAATCCTTGCCACAACACGTGACCACCTGCGGTCTTTGACGGCTTCTGCCTGACTCGACGCCAGACAGCTGCCCTCAAATATTGCTCAAGCAAAACCTTTCGGTCTTACTTCAAATTCAATGTGGAATTGTCCACCGGAACACCGAGGCCCATCGTGCTGGAGATCGAGATCTTCTGCACGAATACACCTTTCGACGACGCCGGCTTGGACTTGATCAGATCGCTCAACAACGCCTGCAGGTTTTCCTTCAAGGCGGTCGCCTCGAAGTTCACCTTGCCGATCGAGCAGTGAATGATGCCGCCCTTGTCGTTGCGATAACGCACCTGACCGCCCTTGGCATTTTTCACCGCATTGGCGACGTCAGCCGTGACCGTGCCAACCTTCGGGTTCGGCATCAAGCCGCGCGGACCGAGCAACTGGCCGAGTTTACCGACCACGCGCATCGCGTCCGGCGTTGCAATCACTACGCCGTAGTTCAGGTCGCCGGCCTGCATCTTCTCGGCCAGATCGTCCATACCCACGGCATCGGCGCCAGCGGCGATAGCTGCATCGGCCTTCTCACCTGCTGGTGCGAATACCGCAACGCGCACGGTCTTGCCGGTGCCGTTCGGCAACACGGTCGAACCACGCACACCCTGGTCGGACTTCTTCGCGTCGATGCCCAGACGCACGGAGACGTCGACCGATTCGACGAACTTGGTCTTGGCAGTTTCCTGCACAATCTTCAAGGCTTCATCGATAGCGTAGAACTTGCCGGGCTGAACCTTGTTCTGGATTGCCTTGAATCGTTTCGTGATCTTTGCCATGACTTAACCCTCCACTACCAAGCCCATGCTGCGCGCGCTACCAGCGATGGTGCGCACTGCGGCATCCAGATCCGCCGCCGTAAGGTCGGGCATCTTGGCTTTTGCGATTTCTTCGGCTTGCGCACGCGTAACCTTGCCGACTTTCTCGGTGTTCGGACGCTTGCTACCGGAAGTGATGCCTGCAGCCTTCTTCAACAGAATGGTTGCCGGCGGCGTTTTGGTAATGAAAGTGAAGCTGCGATCGGAATACGCGGTGATGATGGTAGGAATCGGCAGACCCGGCTCCAGCTTCTGCGTCGCGGCGTTGAACGCCTTGCAGAATTCCATGATATTCAGACCACGCTGACCCAGCGCCGGACCAACCGGTGGACTCGGGTTGGCCTGACCTGCCTTGACCTGCAGTTTGATGTAACCAACAATCTTCTTTGCCATTTCAGTTTCCTTTCGGGTTCAAGCGCCTGTTGTCAGGCTCCCCGCTGGTTAAAAAAAGAACCCGGATGAAGTAACGATTCGCCGCGGCGTTCGCTACTTTTCCGACTTCCCTGCTCAGGCTTTCTCGACCTGACCGAACTCGAGTTCGACCGGCGTCGAGCGCCCGAAAATCAGCACCGCAACACGCAAACGGCTCTTTTCGTAATTCACTTCTTCGACCGTGCCGTTGAAGTCGTTGAACGGGCCTTCGGTCACACGCACGAGCTCGCCAGGCTCGAACAACACCTTTGGCTTCGGCTTCTCGACACCGTCCTGCACGCGCTGCAGAATCTGCTCGGCCTCGCTGTCCTTGATCGGCATTGGGCGATCGGCAGTACCGCCGATGAAACCCATGACTTTCGGTGTTTCCTTGATCAGATGCCACGATTCGTCATCGATCTTGGATGCACGATTTTCTTCGTTCGTTTCGATCTGGATCAGCACGTAACCCGGGAAAAACTTGCGCTGACTGTGGCGCTTCTGGCCACCGCGCATTTCCGTCACGTCTTCGGTCGGCACCAGCACATCGCCGAATTTCGCTTCCATGCCGGCGCGCTCGATGCGCTCGTGCAGGGAACGTTTGACTTGATGCTCGAAGCCCGAATAGGCGTGAACGACGTACCAACGTTTCGCCATGATGTTCTCAGTGTCCGATCTTTAGCAGCAAGTCGAAGATCACCCATTTCAAGGTGAGGTCGATCAGGCCAAGTAACAAGCTTAGTACGACCACGACCAGCATGATGATGCCGGTGGTGCGAATGGTGATTTCGCGCGTCGGCCATACCACCTTGCGCAACTCGAACTGCGCTTCGCCGAGAAAGCTGCGCAGATTGCGACCTTGCGGCGTGAAATTGGCGATGATCGCGGCAATGACGAAGGCGGCCAGCAAACCGACCACGCGCAACGCGGGGCTGGCATCGTTGAACCAGTAGTAGCCAACCACGCCGGCCAGCAGAACGATTATTGCCAGACTCAGCTTGACAAAATCAGCGCTTGTTGCAACGGTTGCCTGGGAAGCTTTTGTATTCATTTTGACGTTTCAATATTCCTGGAAGTCTTGCAACCCGATCACACCAACATGCTTCCGCAATTCGTATTTTTCGCTTCAATCACATGCCCGGCTTCAGCTTCGATTCTCATTCGAGAAACCCGCCGAAGTGGCACGCCAGGAGGGACTTGAACCCCCAACCTGCGGTTTTGGAGACCGCTGCTCTGCCAATTGAGCTACTGGCGTACATGGGCATTTCCAAAATGCCTATGGCGGCTCGTTGCCGAGCCGCCATTTGGCACATCTTGAATCAAGCGGCGATTACTCGCCGCTTGGGTATTTCAACTACTTACTTGACAACCTTGGCCACCACACCGGCGCCAACGGTACGGCCGCCTTCGCGAATCGCGAAGCGCAGACCTTCTTCCATCGCGATCGGGTGGATCAAACTCACCACCATCTTGATGTTGTCGCCCGGCATGACCATTTCCACGCCTTCCGGCAACTCGCATGCACCCGTGACGTCGGTGGTGCGGAAGTAGAACTGCGGACGGTAGCCTTTGAAGAACGGCGTGTGACGGCCACCTTCATCCTTGCTCAACACGTAGACCTCGGCTTCGAAGTCGGTATGCGGGGTGATGCTGCCTGGCTTGCACAACACCTGGCCACGCTCGACGTCGTCGCGCTTGGTGCCGCGCAGGAGCACACCGACGTTGTCGCCGGCCATACCCTGATCGAGCAGCTTGCGGAACATTTCAACACCGGTGCAGGTGGTCTTGACGGTCGGCTTGATGCCGACGATCTCGATTTCATCACCGACTTTGACGATACCGCGTTCGATACGACCGGTCACGACGGTGCCGCGACCAGAGATCGAGAACACATCTTCGACGGGCAGCAGGAACGGCTTGTCGAGTACGCGGGTCGGTTCCGGGATGTAGCTGTCCAGTGCGTCGACGAGCTTGATGATCGACGGTACGCCGATTTCGCTCTGATCACCGGCCAGCGCTTTCATTGCCGAGCCGTGGATGATCGGGGTGTCGTCGCCCGGGAATTCGTATTTGCTGAGCAAATCACGAACTTCCATTTCGACGAGTTCGAGCAGTTCGGCGTCGTCGACCATGTCGCACTTGTTCAGGTACACGACGACGTACGGCACACCGACCTGACGGGCAAGCAGGATGTGCTCACGGGTCTGCGGCATCGGGCCGTCGGCGGCGGAACAGACCAGGATCGCGCCGTCCATCTGCGCGGCGCCGGTGATCATGTTTTTCACATAATCGGCGTGGCCGGGGCAATCGACGTGGGCGTAGTGGCGATTCGGGGATTCATATTCCACGTGGGCGGTCGCGATCGTGATGCCGCGCGCACGTTCTTCCGGCGCTGCGTCGATCTGATCGTACGCTTTGAACTCACCACCAAAACGCTCTGCACCGACTTTCGTCAGCGCTGCTGTCAGCGTGGTTTTGCCGTGATCCACGTGGCCAATCGTGCCTACGTTGACGTGCGGCTTCTTACGCTCGAATTTTCCCTTAGCCATGCTCGCAAAACTCCGGGGTAACTTGGAAGTTGAAAAGACGTTTGGTCGAAATCTGTTTTTACAATCTTGCCGCAGCAAGTGGTGCCCACGAAAGGAATCGAACCTTCGACCTCTTCCTTACCAAGGAAGTGCTCTACCGACTGAGCTACGTGGGCCTTGTTACTTGTCGCCTAGCGTGTTGCATTCAATGGAGCGGGAGACGGGGATCGAACCCGCATGATCAGCTTGGAAGGCTGAAGCTCTGCCATTGAGCTACATCCGCGTGGCCTGTGGGGCCGCCATGACCTTACCCGACAGGGGCGGTCGTAGACGAGCCGACGTCACTCGCGAACGCG
>JANXUW010000598.1 GCA_025351985.1 Pseudolysobacter sp. | reverse complement strand
GCGAGCGACATCACCAGACTTTCGCGCAGCGGATCGATCGGCGGATTGGTGACCTGCGCGAACGCCTGGCGGAAATAATCGTAGAGCGAGCGCGACTGCAAAGACAGCACCGCGAACGGCGTGTCGTCGCCCATCGAGCCGGTTGCTTCGGCCTCGGTTTCGGCCAGCACTTTCAGCACCGAATCACGCTCCTCGCGCGTGAGTGCAAACAGTTTCTGAAAACGTTTCAACGTCGGTTTGTCGAACGGCTCGGCGGCCAGACTCGGATCGATCAGGTCGGATTCGAGAAAAGTCACGCCGTTGCGCAACCATTGCTTGAACGGCGCGCGGGCGCGATTCACCGCGTCGATGGCAGCCTCGTCGAGCAGGCGATGTTCCTTCATGTCGATCGCGATCATCTGGCCCGGACCGAGCCGGCCTTTGGCCACGATCTGATCGTCCGGCACGTCCCAGATGCCGGCCTCGGAGGCGATGATGAAATGCCGGTCGGCCGACAGCGCCCAGCGTGCCGGGCGCAGACCGTTGCGATCAAGCGTACACGCGGCGTAGCGGCCATCGCACAACACGATGCCGGCCGGGCCGTCCCACGGCTCGGTATGCAATGCGTAATATTCGTAGAACGCTTCGAGATCCTGATCGATGTCCTCGCGTGCATTCCATGCCGGTGGAATCAGGATGCGCATCGCCGCGAGTACGTCCATGCCGCCGGCCAGCAGCACTTCGAGCATGTTGTCGAGCGATTGCGAATCCGAGCCGTCCATGCTGACAATCGGGTCGAGCCCGCTGAAATCGACCAGCGGCGAAGCGAGCTTCGGCGCACGCGCCGCGGCCCAGCTGCGATTGGCCTGGATCGTGTTGATCTCGCCGTTGTGCGCGAGCAGGCGAAACGGTTGCGCGAGTTTCCAGCGCGGCTGGGTGTTGGTGGAAAAACGCTGATGAAACGTCGCCGCGCTCGCGGCCAGCGCGGGATGGGCGAGGTCGCGGTAGAACGCGCGCAACGCGCCCGGCATCACCATCGCCTTGTAGCCGATGGTGTGCGCGGACAAGGTCACGACATAAAAGTGTTCGTCATCCCTGAGCGCTTTTTCGGCGAGACGCCGCGCGCGAAACAAGGCGCGTTCAAACACCGCCTCGCTCATGTCGGCTGGGGCGTTGACGAAGATTTGCGCAATGTGCGGGCGCACTGCTGCGGCGAGTTCGCCACAGGCTTGCAGGTCGAGCGGCACCTCGCGCCAGCCGGCCACAGTCAGGCCGATGGCTTCGAGTTGTTTGCTGAGTTCGATTTTTGCGGCGCTTGCAGCGGTGACATCGGGCTGCAGAAAAACCACACCGGCGGCGAAGCGTTCGGCAACCACGATGTCGGATTCTTCAGCCAGCGCGCGCAGCCACGCGATCGGTCGATACAACAACAGGCCGCAGCCGTCGCCGGTCTTGCCATCGGCGCCGACCGCACCGCGATGCGACATGCGCTCAAGCGCGCCGAGCGCGGTATCCACCAGCGTGCTGCTGGCGCGATCGTCCAGACTCGCAATCAGACCGAAGCCGCAGCTATCGTGTTCGAAGGCGGCATCGTAAAGGCCTGATTTGCGGAGTGATGGCATGGCTGGCGCTCGAGCTGACGGGTGACCGCACGCCTAGCCAGCGTCTGCGTTGTGGCGCTGGGTGGTTTCAAATCCCGATCAGGTCAAGCCGCGCAAGCAGCCCCGAAGCAAGAACACCCCAGGTTGCGCATACATCGTTGCGCACGTTGCGGTGCGCCGATAGGTCCGTGTAGCGACATTGCTGGAAGAGGGCGCGGCATTGGCACTGTCCGCGTCATTTGAAAACACCGCAAAACGCTGCACGACGGCTTTCGTGGGCGGCATCCGGGGATGATTCCGATCCTGACTTAAGCATACTTGTTGCGTTGCGTCAAAAGTTTCTTTTGTAACGGTTTGGCCGTCTAGACGTCCGCTCGGAAAAATGATCAAGCTTGATCGAGGCTGGCAGGAGGCGAGCCTACAGCGCGTCACCATTCACTTCGCCGGTGCGGATGCGGATCACACGATCCAGCGCATACACAAAAATCTTGCCGTCGCCGATCTTGCCGGTATGCGCGGCGTTGGTGATGGCTTCGACCACCCGCTCAAGCAGCGCTTCGGTCACCGCCACTTCGATCTTGATCTTGGGCAGGAAATCGACGACGTATTCGGCGCCGCGATACAGCTCGGTGTGCCCTTTCTGCCGACCGAATCCCTTCACCTCGCTAACGGTAATCCCTTGCACGCCGACTTCCGCCAGCGCCTCGCGCACATCGTCGAGCTTGAACGGCTTGATCACCGCGACAACCATTTTCATGAAGCTTCTCCTGCGACCGATAGCGGCAATTCTTGCACTTTAGCCTAGCCGATGACGTGCGCACAGCTCGGGCCGGCATGCGCGCACGAAATATTTTTCAAATCCGCTGAGACAAACCGCGCTCCAGCCACTCCTTGTAAGAAAATTCCTACAAAAAAATCATCGACTGGCTGACAGAACGCACTGAGCCGAACAGGTAAACTGGCGCCGTGATGTTGTCCTTCGGTCGATGAGGTAAACCATGATCAACCTGCAAAATATTGATGAGCTGGCGCAACGCCTCGCCGCACTCGTACCTGAGGGCGCACGTGAGGCCAAGGATGAGCTTAGTGCGCATTTTCGCGAAACCTTGCGTGTTGGTTTGCGAGGCCTAGATCTCGTTACCAGCGAGGATTTTGCGGTGCAGCGCTCGGTGTTGTTGCGCACTCGAGAGAAGGTCGAGGCGTTGGAACTGCAAGTCGCGGCGCTGGAACGTCAGCTCAACGCAAGCCCCACCGCAACACCCAAACATTGAGAAGTTTTGTTCCGGAAAAATCACGTCAGACCTTGAACACGCAGCAGTTTAATCGAGGTTGCGGAGGTAACCGAAAAGACGATCAGGAATTCAGGATGGAGGTTTCTCGCGTCATCCTTGCAAGTTTCCCGCTAGTGACGAAGGCCTGGCTAATCTCACCCATTGAGCCAGGTCGGCGCAGCATGGCCGCGCCGCAACCCATCCAGGTTGTCATGCCTACAGGATTACAAGCGCCACCACGGACGATGGCAGCTTTTACAGGAAAGTCGCAAGCGGGGTTTTTATTGTTACAGGCGGCATCGGTGGCGCAAGAAGCGCCGCCAGCAAGGGATCTGCAGAAACAAATCCGCACCGCGGAGCCGGTACGGAGGGAGAGGCTCAGGACGAGTCGAACATATCGATCGCGCGAGCTGTCGTTATGTCGGAGTCGGGTCAGTACAAGCGATCCACATGGATGTGGGAAGCGCCACCAATCGCTCGGAGCGACCGCGGTGGCCGGATTCGGCGGGTCTGAACAAGTCCAGGACGGGCTTGTTCAGAACTTTCCACAGCACATAGCACAGAATTTTCATCCGCAAAGATCGCGCCGACCGGCATGAGCCTGGCCATCGTCAACAGCCGCGCCCAGGATGGCGTCGCCGCGCCGCCAGTCACGGTCGAAGTGCATTTGTCCGGAGGATTGCCCGGCACTTCTATTGTCGGCCTGCCCGAAACCGCGGTGAAAGAAGCGCGTGATCGCGTTCGCGTCGCGATCCAGAATGCGCAGCTTGAATATCCGGCGCGCCGGGTAACTGTCAGTCTGGCGCCAGCGGATTTGCCGAAAGACGGCGGTCGATTTGATCTGCCAATCGCGCTCGGCATTCTCGCCGCGGCCGGACACATTCCGAAAGAGCCGCTCGCACATTACGAATTTCTCGGCGAGCTGGCATTGTCCGGCGAACTGCGTGGCGTCACCGGCGTATTGCCCGCGGTGCTGAAGGCTGCCGACGCCGGGCGCAGCGTGATCGTACCGCAACAAAACGCCGCCGAAGCATCGCTGGCAAGCTCGACCGTTACTTATACCGCCAATTCGTTGCTCGAAGTCTGCGCGTTTTTGCGCGGTGTAGGACGCCTGCCCGAAGCCGTGGCGCCGCCGTTGGAGGCGGTCGATGTCGCATTTCCCGATCTGGCCGATGTACGCGGCCAGGCGCAAGCGCGACGTGCGCTCGAAGTCGCGGCGGCCGGCGGTCATCATCTTCTATTTGTCGGGCCGCCCGGCACCGGCAAGACCATGCTGGCGAGTCGCTTACCGGGAATCCTGTCGCCGATGAGCGAAGCCGAAGCACTCGAAACCAGCGCGGTGCGCTCGATCAGCGGCTATGGTATAGATTTGCACAAGTGGAAAATGCGACCTTTCCGAGCGCCGCATCATACGGCGTCGGCAGTGGCGCTGGTCGGCGGTGGCGCCATTCCTCGGCCCGGAGAGATTTCACTCGCCCACAACGGCGTATTGTTTCTCGATGAACTACCCGAGTACGAGCGCAGGGTGCTCGAAGTATTGCGTGAGCCGCTCGAATCCGGGCGTATCGTGATTTCACGTGCGGCGCGCCAAGCCGAATTTCCGGCGAGTTTTCAACTCGTGGCGGCGATGAATCCTTGCCCGTGCGGCTACGCCGGCGATCCTTCCGGGCGCTGCGCGTGTACGCCCGATCAAATCCTGCGTTATCGCGCGCGCGTTTCCGGGCCGCTGCTGGATCGCATCGATCTGCAAGTGGAAGTGCCGCGTGTGCCGATCGCCGAGTTGCGCGAACGTGCCGGCAGCGAGGAATCCAGCGCCAGCGTTTTACTCCGCGTGATCGCGGCGCGCGGGCGCCAACTCGCCCGCGCCGGCATGGCGAATGCGCAGCTCGGCAATCGCGAAGTCGAACGCGATTGTGCCTTGAGCGCAGGCGATAACGCGTTGCTTGAGCGCGCCGTTGATAAACTCGGCTTGTCCGCGCGCGCCTATCACCGCATCCTGCGCGTGGCGCGCACGATCGCCGATCTGGATGGCAGCGAGCGCATCCACAGCGCGCATCTCAGCGAAGCGATTCAGTACCGGCGCATGGATCGACGCAAGTAGATCGACGCAACCAGCGCATCAGCCGCGCGCAATCAATCGCGGCGCGCGGCTTTCATTCATGCGGCTGGGCGGTCGACAACTTGCGCAGCGGCGCAGCGCAGTGATTAAAATCGAACGATACGCTATCGCCGGCTTTGACATCGCTCTGTTCAGGCACCGGCACGGTCTTGTAACCCCAGCCGCGACCTTTCGAATACACCAGCACCGCAAATCGGTGCGCATCGATTTCTTCGGCAGGCAGTTGCACCACGCATTCGCGCACGGCTTTATTCTTGAGCTCGGCGCCGGTCACGACCTTTTTCACCCAGGCATTTTTCCACATTACATCGGCGCCCAGGACATCGTTGCCGGTACCAAGAAAACACAAAGTATACAAAGCAAGAAGTAACTTTCGATACATGATCAGACCTCGCCTTTGCCGCTGGTGAGCGGGAACATCAGTGGTAACAACGTCAGCGTGATCAGCGTGGCGGAGACGATGCCGCCGACGATCACAACCGCAAACGGGCGTTGCGTTTCCGAGCCGATACCATGTGACAACGCGGCGGGCAAAAGCCCAAGCCCGGCCATCAACGCGGTCATCGCGATCGGGCGTAGTCGGCTCACCGCGCCTTCGACCACAGCCTCGCTCATGGGCATGCCTTGCTGCAGCAATACGCCGATCTGCTCGACCATGATCACGCCGTTCTGTACCGAAATGCCAGCCACGGCAATGAATCCGACGGCTGCGGAGATCGACAAATGCAGTCCTGCCAGCGCGAGTCCGGCGAATCCGCCGACCAGGGTAAATGGCACGGCGGCCAGAATCAGCGAGGCTTTGCGGATCGAGCGAAACGCCCAGAACAGCAGCACGAAAATTCCGACCACCGACAGCGGCACGATGATCGCGAGTCGTTTCAATGCGCGTTGCTGGTTTTCGAACTGGCCGCCCCAGGTGATGCGATAACCCGGCGGCAAACGGACGTCGGTAGCGACGCGTTGCATCGCCTCGTTGACGAAGCTGCCCTGATCGCGGCCTAGCAGATTCACCTTCACCGTGACGATACGGCTGCCGGCTTCGCGCAGGATTCGCGACGCGCCCTGACGAGTTTCGATGTGGGCGATCGCGGCCAGCGGAATCACGCCGGCACCCGCTGGCAAGGCGATCGGCAGATCGGCCACGCCATCGACCGAATTGCGAAACGGTTCATCGAGTCGCAGCGTCACATCGAAGCGCCGATCGTGTTCGTAGAACGTGTTGACGACATTGCCGCCGAGCGCGGTTTGCACCGTCGTGTTGATATCGTTGGTATTGAGCCCGTGCAGTGATAAAGCGCGGCGATCCAGCGCGATATCGAGTTCGGTCTGACCGCCGATGCGATTTTCAGCGACATCACTCGCGCCGCGAATGCCGTTCAAGATATGCGCAATCTGCTGGCCCTTGGTTTCCAGCACATCGAGATCGGGGCCGAAAATCTTCACTGCGATTTCGCCCTTCACGCCAGATAACGACTCCTCGACGTTGTCCTCAATCACCTGCGAAAAATTGGTCGGCACGCCGGGCAGCGCGTGGATTTTTTTGCCCATGTCCTCGACCAATGCTTCCTTGTCGGCGAACCGCCAGTTCGCATGCGGTGCGAGGTCGGCCATGATCTCGATATTGTTCGGCCCTTTGGCATCGGTGCCGTCGTCCGGCCGCCCGGCCTGGGTAATGATCGAGGTGACTTCGGGATAACCGCGCATGATGCCGCGCACTGCGATTTCGATCTCCTTGGTTTTCTCCAGCGAGGTCGAGGGCGGCAGTTCGATCGTGAGCCAGATATTGCCTTCGTCGAGTTTCGGCAGAAATTCGCTGCCCAGCATCGGTGCCAATAACAGCGCGAGAATCAACACGGCCGAAGCCACGCCGAGTGCGAGCATGCGCCGCGGCTGCAGGCGCGCGAGAAATTTTCTGTAGTGCAATTGAATCGCGTGCATCCAGCGACTTTCGCGTTCTTCCAAACCCGGTTTGGCGACGGCGAAAGACAGCAGCGTCGGCACCAAGGTCAGGGTCATCAGCAGCGCGCCGAGCAAGGCGAAAGTCAGGGTCAACGCCATCGGTGCGAAGATTTTTCCTTCGACGCGCTGGAAGGTAAAAATCGGCAGAAAGGCGAGGATGATGATCGCCTTCGAAAACAGAATCGGATGCCCGAGCCGCACCGTCGTTTCTTCGAGCAAGGCGATGCGACTGGCCGGCGTGGCAGCGGTCGCATGTAGCGCCAATCGCACCATCAAGGCTTCGACCAGCACCACCGCGCTGTCGATGATGATGCCGAAATCGACTGCGCCGAGCGAGATAAGATTCGCCGCGACACCACGCAAATCCATCAACAAAAATGCACTGAGCAACGATAGCGGAATGATCGATGCGACGATCAGCGCGGCGCGAAAACTGCGCAGGAACACCACCAGCACGACGATTACCAGCACCGCGCCAATCAGCAGATTTTCGCTGACGGTGTGCACGGTATGGCTGACCAGTTCGGTGCGGTCGTAAACGGTGTGGATTTTCACGCCGGGCGGCAAGTGCTGTTGCAACTCGTCGATTTTGAGGCGCAACGCGGCGATCACTTTCGCCGGGTCCTGGCCCTTGGTCATGTCGACAATGCCTTCCACCACATCGTCGCGCTCGTTGTAGCCGACGATGCCGGAACGCACGCGTTCGCCGATCGTCGCCGTGCCGATATCGCTGACGAGAATTGGCTGACCGTCGTGCACCGTGATCGGCACGCGAGCGATGTCCTCGATGGTGTTGAACAATCCGATCGAGCGCACCACGAGTGCTTCATCGCCGCGATTCAGCAAGCCGCCGCCGGTGTTGCTGCTGCCGTTGGTCAGCGCCTGCGAAACCTGATCGATCGTCACGCCGAATTTGCGCAGCAGGGCCGGATTGATACGCACCTGATATTCGCGAATCGCCCCGCCGAAACCGTTGATATCAGCCACGCCCGGCACTTGTCGCAAGGTCGGTGCGATCAACCAGTCCTGCAATGCTCGCGCTTCGCTGATCGACAATGTCGACGGAATTTCCAGCACGTAACGATAGACCTCGCCAACCGCCGTGGTCAGCGGCGCGAGGCCAGGTTGTGCGGTCGGCGGCAACGTCACGCTTTGCAGTTTTTCCAGCACCTGCGCGCGTGCGAAATAGTCGTCGGTATTGTCGGAGAAGGTCAGTGTGACCACCGACAATCCAGTCATCGATACCGAACGCAATTGGGTCAGATGCGGCACGCCGTTGAGGCCGCGCTCGATCGGCAAGGTGACCGCACGCTCGATCTCTTCGGGCGCTTGTCCGGGCGACAACGTAATCACCTGGACCTGCACGTCCTGCACATCGGGGAACGCTTCCACCGGCAAATTGCTGAATGCGCGCACGCCGGCCACGATCAGCAAAAACGCGACCGTGAGCACGAACACGCGCTGTTTCAGCGCGAACTCCACCAGTTGCTGCAACATCTCAGCCGGCCTCGCCGAGTTCGGCGTTGAGCAGCACCGCGCCGCGCGTGACGATGCGCTCGCCGGCTTTCAGGCCGTCGCCGATATAGCTGATTTCATGTCCGGCAAACCTTACTTGCAGCTCGCGCCGTTTGAGCGTGCCGGGTGTTTCCTCGACGAATACGTAATGGTGAATGCCGATGGTGATGAGTGCCGTGTTCGGCACGGCGACGAGCTGCTGATCGTTATCGACGAGCGGGCTGATGCGCGCGAACATTTCCGGACGCAGGCTGCCGTCGCTGTTGTCAATCGCGGCCCGCACGAGCACGCGGCGCGTGAGCGGATCGAGCGCGGCGCCGACAAAAAATATGCGCGCGTGGAATCGCTGCGCCGGATACGCATCGACCTCGATATCGATCGGCTGGCCGATCCGCACCTTGCCGAGTTCGCGTTCGGACAATTCGAAGCTGGCCCAGAGTTTCGCCGGATCGGTGATGATGAACAGCGGTGTGGTTGCATCCGGGCGAACCTCCATGCCGGGGTTGATGCTGCGATCCACCAGCATGCCGTCGATCGGCGCGCGCAAGGCGTAACGATCGCCGGATTGTTTGCTGGCATCGAGCTGACGCAGGCGCTGCTCGGCACGCGATGCTTCGGCTTGCGCCTGTTCGAAATCGGCGTGCGCGCCTTCCAGATCTTTCTGCGCGACCACGCCCGCTTTCACGAGTGCCGACGCGCGTTCCGCGGCCTTGCGTTTCAGCGCGAGATCGCTGTTTGCCTTGCGTGAATCGGCGAGTGCCTGGGCGAATTCCGGCGATACCAGCCAGGCGAGTACATCGCCGGATTTCACCGCGCTGCCGAGCGTTGCACCGAACGCGACCACACGTCCGGAGACCGGCGCAAACACGCGCACGGTATGATCTTCATCGAACGCAATCTTGCCCGGTAACGAGTCCATCACCGGTTGCGCACGCAGTTGCACCGGCTGGATATCGAGAAAACTCAACTGCTCGGCACCGGGCGCGTAGTGCAGCGTATCGGTGGGTGCAGTGGTCTTGTTCGCCGGCGCGGCCAACTCCGCCGGCGCTGCGGCGAGCACTCGAAAACCGAAGTAAGCGCAAAGTGCGATGCCGACAATCATCAGCGCAACATGTTGAGGTTTCATGGCAGATCGGGAAGCTCGATGGAATGGATTTTGGGTTGGCCGGATTCGTTCAGATCGGCAGTACGATCACCGGCACTCGTGGTGAGCGCGGCGCGCAGTTCGGCGGCGGCATTGGCGTAGTCGGCACGCGCATCGATCGCGTCGTTTTCGGTGTTGCGCAACGTGCGTCGTGCATCGAGCAGATCGGTCAAACTCGATGCGCCCTGGGCGTAGGCGGTCTCCGCCATTTGCGCGGCCGCGTGCGCCTGAACCAGTAGCTGATCGTTGCAGCGCCGGTATTTTTCTGCGGCGGATTGCCGGTCGGAAATGGCTTGCGCGATCTCGCTTTCGGCCGCGATGCGAACCTTGTCACGCTGGGTCGTGGCGCTGTCAAGATCGGCGTTGGCGCGCGCGATTTCGCCGGAATAATTATTGCCGGTGAACAGCGGAACACTGATACCGAAACCGAACGTTCGCGACGCATCGGGCGGGTAATGTTCGAATTGCACACCGACCGTGACATCGCGTTTTCGCTGCGCCTGGGCGAGCGCCAGCACGGCCTCAGCCTGATGCACACGCGCCGCGGCAGCGAGCATGTCGGGTCGATGACGGAGATCGGGCGTTGGTTCGATATCGGTTTTTGCGGGCGGCTCGGGCCACTCGTCGATTGCGCGCAACTGCTCGGTATTCGGCGCGAGATCGAGCACTGCGGCCAGGGCGATCCGCGCCGCACGCAGATCGGCTGAGGCGTTCGTCAGCGAGTTTTCGGCTTGCGTCGCTTCGATCTGCAAACGCGCGACATCAAGCCGCGCGATATCGCCGTAGCGCAGACGCAGATCCGCCGCGCCGCGGGATTTTTGCTCGAGTGCGACAATTTCCTCGGCGATGGCAAACCGATCCTGCTTGCGTTTCAAATCGTAATAGACCTGCGCCAGAACCAGACGTTGCTGGCGTTCGCTGTCGAACAGATCGGCTTGCGCGGCATCGAGTGCAGCATTCGCCGCGGCGACGCGATGTTTGCTTTTGCCGCCGCGCTCAAACGGCTGGTCGATGCGAAAAATGCTGTCGGCACGTTTGTGCCAGGGCGAACCACTGCCGATGCCGGTGGAAGGATTGATCGAGGCCGAATTCAAGCTCGCCGTAGCGTTCGGGCGCTCGTGCGCGGTGATCACATCCGCCGCCGCCGTGCCCAGCGCTTTTTGCGCAAGGCGCAGGTCGATATTGCGTGATTCCAGCAAGCGCTGGGCATCGGCCAAGGTCAGCGCGGTATGCGCTGACGGAACATCGCAGTGCGCAATGCCGACGCTGCTCAACAGCAGGAATGCAACGACGCTGCGCTGCAGAAAAAAACAAGTCATAAGCAAAAAAGTCTGGGGCGACAGGTACAAAACACGCGGCATGCGGACGGACACGTCTGCGTCGCAAGTGCAGCAAGACTAAGCGGCGCTCGCTTGCAAAAGCCTGACAGCGAATCGATCCCGATCGAATCCCGCGGACGGATAGCACGGCGATATCGCCAGTCGCCGCGCAGCGGCTACACTTGGGCGCAATCGCCGCCGCCTTGATGCATGAACGCAGAATCGATGTCCGTTTCCGATCCGAATAGTTCGCAGGTCATCGCTTGTGGCGGCAATCGCGGTTTGATCGAGCGCGCGTCGGCGCTGCATGCGCAAGGCCACGATCTGGTTCTCGGGATCGTCACCGCGACGGAAGGTTCGACCTACCAAAAACCCGGCGCACTGGTTTTGCTGGATGCCAGCGGCGTGCGTGCCGGCGTGATCAGCGGCGGCTGTCTCGAACCGGAACTCGAATTGCAGGCGCGCGATGTGCTAGCGCAAAAACGCGCGCAGTTTGCCGAATTCAATACCCAGAGCGACGAGGATCTCGTGTTCGGTTCGGGCATTGGTTGTCGCGGGCGCATGTGGGTGTTGTTGTTGCCGCAAGCGGCGCGATCGACAGCACCGTTATTGCAGGCGCTGCAGGTTTCGCAACAGGCCGGGCTGGCGCTGACTATCGAACTCGATGGCGCGAGCGACATCGGCGCAGGCCACGCGCAGACGGCGACGCAGCAATGGTCATGGACCAGCGCCGGCACGGATTCGCCAGCACCGCATGCGGCCGCTGCGTTGGAAATTTCGACAGCGACGACGCGATTGCATATCGCTGCGCCATCACGCGTTCTGCTGCTGGGCGCGGGCCCGGAAACGCCGAGCCTGATCGCCTGCGCGCGACAGATGGGCTGGCAATCGTGGGTTGCCGAACATCGTGCACGTTGGTCGCAGCTGGCACATCGAGCGGCGGCCGATCATGTCATCGAACTCGCGCCGCTCGCTGCGCATTCGCAGCAGCAAGCAATGCGCTTCGACGCGGCGTTGGTGATGAGCCATAACTTCAGCATCGATCTGGCGCATCTGCGTTTTCTCGCGCAAAGTGAAATTTCGTATGTCGGTTTGCTCGGACCGCCGGCGAGGCGCGATGAATTACTGGCCGAGCTCGGCGACGATGCGGCACGTCTGCAGCCGCGTTTGCATGCACCGATCGGATTGCCGCTTGGCGGCCAAGGCCCGGAAGCGATCGCGTTGAGCATCGCGGCCGAGCTGCAACAGCATTTCGCGCGTGGTACGTCGGCGCGCTTGAAAAACCATGACTGAAAGTCAGCGTCATGCCGTGGTCGTGCTCGCTGCCGGCGGCTCGTCGCGACTCGGCCAGGCCAAACAATTATTGCAGCACGACGGCGAAACTTTATTGCATCGGGCCGCGCGATTTGCGCTGGCAACCTCGCCTGTCGACGTTGTGGTTGTGCTTGGTGCGGATGCATCGCGCATGGCCGCGGTGACCGCCGATCTGCCGATCCGCACACTGATTTGCGAAAACTGGCATGCCGGCATGGGCGCCTCGTTGCGCTGTGCGCTGCACGCGCTGGACGCAAATATCGACGGTGTGATGATCGTGTTGTGCGATCAGCCGGCACTCACCGTGGATCATCTGGTCGCACTGCGGGATGGCTGGCACTGCGATCCGCAGCGTGCCGTTGCGTCGGGTTACGCCGACACCGTCGGCGTGCCGGCATTGTTGCCGCGGCACTGGTTCGACGAAACATTCCTGCATGGCGATCAAGGTGCTCGCGCACTATTGCGTGAGCGCAAAACCGAAGTGACCGTGATCGATAATCCAGCGCTGGCTATCGACATCGATCGCGCCGCCGACCTGTCTGAGTTGCGTTGACCAGATCCGAACAGCGCAAGGATGCCGATTGCGAACGCCGACTTTGTCGTCAAGTTCAAATCATGAACCGGCTGATTTTGCTGGGATCTAGACGTCAGATTTTTTGCCGAGGCGCGAGGATGAGTTTTGCGTCGTCGCGGCCGGAACACCGACCGCAGCACTTTGTTCCGCTGACCAGATCGCTTGTTGCGGATCGAACTCGATGGTCGCCAATTCGCTGCTGCGGATGCCGAAGCCGCAAATCGCGATCGGGCTTTCGACCAGCTCATCGAGACCAAGCGCCTGCTCGATGTCGATCTCGTTCATCGCCGCGGTAATAAACGCACCGAGACCGAATTCGGTTGCCGAAATATACAAAGTCTGCGACAGATGGCCGGCGTCCAGCACGCACACGCGATACGCCTTGCTGTGATTGCGGTATTTCCAGAACGTGCGCGGGAATCGCGAAACCAGCACCACCTGTACATGCGCATCGGCATAATAGTTTTGTGCGGCGACAAAGGCGTTGGCCAGCGCATGCAGATCGCCATCGGGATGAGCAGCGGCTCCAGCGCGTGGTCGACGGGATGGTAATGATACAAGCCCGGTGCGATGCCTTCGACGCGCTGCACCAGCAGGTACGCTTCGGTCGGATGCAGGCTCCCGCCCGAAGGACTGGTGCGCTTGAGAGTGACGTGCTCCTCGACCATTTCCACTACCGCCTGCGCGCCGAACACG
>JANXUW010000586.1 GCA_025351985.1 Pseudolysobacter sp. | reverse complement strand
GCGACGGCAAGCAGGACATCGTTTGGCGAATCCCTGCCGGCAATCCGCTGATCTGGCAGATGGATGGATTGACCATCGGCGCACAGCAAACGCTGCCGATCGCACCCGATGCGGCGTCGAGCATCGTCGGCGCGGGTACGTTCTTCGGCGCCGGCACCGGTGGAATTCTCTGGATCGATTCCAGCGGCCACGTTTCGGCCTGGCAGATCAGCAACGGCAACATCGTGCAATCGTGTTATGTCGCCAGCGGAATCGATTCGAGCTGGAATTTCCTCGGCGTCGGCGATGTCAATGCCGATGGACGGGATGATGTTTTATGGCAGTCGCCGGATGGAACGATTACAGCGTTCCTCATCGATGGCTGCAATGCCGCGACGGCCCTGCAACTGAATGCCGCGCCAGCGCCATCGTGGTCATTGGCAGGAATCGGCGACATATATGGAAATGGTTACAGCGATCTGATCTGGCGCACCAGCAATGGCGATCTGGTCGTATGGCAACTTGCCGGTGGTGGCAAAATTTCGCGCAGTACCTCGTTGAGTGCTGGCGTCTTCGCCGACTGGAAGGTGAGCGCGGTCGCCGACTTCGATGGCGATGGCATGGCCGACATCCTGTGGCGCGCGCCCGATGGCAACAATGCTGCAATGTGGTTGATGCACGGGACGCAATTCGATGTGCTGCCGATCACCGCGTCGAACGCGAGTAATCCGTTCGACGAGATATTTCGTCAGGGGTTTGAAAGCGGGCACGCAACGGCTTACGCCAATCCCGGCAACTGGGTCATTCTGGGTGCCGCCGATGTCGACGGTGATGGACGCGCCGACGTGTTGTTGGCCAACATCGATGGATCCAGCGCGATATGGAAAATGGACGGCGCGACGATCCAGTCCACGGCTTTGTTTGCGCCGATCGGCGAGATGCCTTATGCCGGATTGGATGGCTGGAAGTTGCCGCTGGATCGCCCGCAAATAACCAAGGTGGATGGCACGGTGACAGTGGCATGGAGTCCGCTCGCCGGATCGCCCAGCTATAGCGTATTCGCCTCTTCACACAACAACCCCGCAACGACGGGTGTTGCATTGAACGTTTCCGAGGCGAATTTGTCGTTCGCTCGCGATGACGCGAGTTATGCGGACAAACGCTATTTTTCGATCAGCGCGCAATACCACGGCCTGCAATTGCCGCCGAGTCCCGAGGCTTACATCGTCGAGTTCGCCGCCAGCAATCTGCCGTATTGGGGCGCAATGCCAATCACCGACATCAACCACGATGGCTGTCCGGAAATCATGGGTGCGCTCGGCGATTGTCACGGCAATTTTCAAATTCTGGCCGAAGCCGATATGGGTCTTTCGGCGTTGCGCGCCGATGGACGTGTCTATCGCGATGCGCGATTTGCCGATCTGGATGGCGACGGCATCGATGACCTGATCGCAAATGTCTATTCAAACTACGATGTCACTCAATCGCACGTGATGTTTTTCCGCGGTGTGGGCAACAACCAGTTCGTCGAAGACGCCGCTTTCAGCAAGCTGCAGATCGATGGTTTCGGTGAAACCATCGTCATTGCCGATTTCAACAATGATGGTTATCTCGACGTATTTCTGCCGCACTACAGCTTCAACAATCAGAACGAGCACAGCTATTTGCTGATCAACGACGGCAAGGGAAAATTCACCGATGTTTCGGATTCCGCGGGTGTTGCCATGCGCAACGTCTCCGTCAATTTTCGCAGTGAGGGAGCGCAGGCGCTCGACATCAATGGCGACGGTTTGATCGATCTGTATTCAGGCAGCCATCTTTTCATCAACCAGGGCAACCTGACATTCAAGAATGTGGGGCCGGTGCTGGACCCGGAAGGCAATCTGGTCGCTGAATCGCCGTGGGGTTTGCCGCCGTACTTCGACGAGGGAGCGAAGTTCATCGACTGGAATAATTCCGGACAATTGGCTCTGGCACTCAATACGTCGGATGGTCTGCACATTTTGCAATATGACGGCGCCGAGCATTTCACCGAGCTGAATGTGATTCCGAATATCTACATGGATACCTCATACGGCTTGACCGCCGCCGATTTTGATGGCGATGGGCGCACCGATCTTGTAGTGGCTGGCGGGTATTCGAATGTGATCAACACCGATCCGGCCTTCGCCCATTTCCTCCAGCGCAAGCTCGCCGCTGCCAAGGAGCCGGATCACGATGTCGACGACGAGTTGGTGGAAGCTGGCGCGCCGAATGCGCTGCAGCTGCTGCTCAATCGTGGCAGTCAGTTTGTGTTGCATGACTTCTACGACGACGGTCTTCAGCCAGCGACGCGCCCCTGGAACGATCTGCAGACTTTCGCCGATTTCGATTACAGCGGCACGATGGATATCGTCAGTCGGTACGCCAACGCCGACGAACCTGACAGCGGCTATATGACGATATTGATGAATCTGGCGACGAGCAAAGACACCTTCCGTGTCACCTTGCTTGGGGAGCATGGCGAGCACAATCAAGCTGGGCGAATTGTGCGCGCGACACCGCAATCACGACCATTGGTCAGCATGACTCAAGTCGTGGATGGCGGTTCCGGCTACATGGCGAATTCGCCTTACGACCTGACGTTTACGACGCCTTATCCGGGCTCATATGTTGTGAGCGTGCGTTTTGCGAATGCGACCTACAGCGCGACCGCACACGCGGGAGATCACGTCGTGATGTACGCGAATGGTGTCGTTGCCCACCAGTGATTTGTCATGCGGATTTTGTCGCGACTTTTTTGTTTCAGGGAATGTTGCGGATCGTCTATGCTGGACCGATCATTCGGGTATCTCGATTTCATCCACGAACTGGCATGACTACAAGCGCCAATGGCATCAACGTTCCGGCACTTTTCGACCATCGATAGTTCATGATGATACTGCGCACTGAATCGCTTTTCGCTTGCCCCGTTTGCGGCGGCCACTCAATTCGTCACCTCCTCGATGCGCCGGATTTTGAGTCCGCTACCGGTGTCTACGGCATCGACGAATGCGCCGATTGCGGCATCGCGTTCACCAATCCGCGACCGATCGAGGCAGATCTGCCGAAGCTGTACGAGCAGCGTGACTCGGCCGATTTTCCGACCGCGGCCAGCGATGGATTCATATCGCGGTTACGTGATTTTTCGATCGACCGATATTTGCGAACGCAGCTCGGGGATATGCGGCTGAATGCCTCCACGCCATTGCATGTACTCGACTACGGTTGCGGTGACGGTGCGTTATCGCGGGGGGTGGATCGTTACGTCAGGTCGCATGGCCTCGCCGCTGAAATCACTGCGGTCGATTTCCATGCGCTCACTCCGGCCGCGTTGGCGAACATGCCACTCTTGCGTTACTTGACGCATGCCGAACTGCAGGCCGATGACCAAACCTACGACGTGATTTTTTTGCGGCATGTGCTCGAACATCATCCGGATCCGCTGCGCCTTTTGCAGCGGCTGGCAGACCTGTTGCATCGCGATGGGATGCTTTGCATCGAAGTTCCGAACCGGCGCAGTATTTGGGCCAGTGTATTCGGCAAGTTCTTTTTCGGTTATTACCTGCCGCGGCATCTTGTGCATTTTGATCGATCAAGTATCGAGGACACTTTCGCGCGCGCCGGATTTCGCAACGTCCATGTCGCGTTTGGTCACACGCCGCTCATCGGTGGGTCGTTCGGCGGTCTGATCGGCAGGAAAATCAGCAATACCGGTTTGCCCGGAATGGCCGGTTATCTTTTACAGGTCGCCGTCGATCTTGTCGCCGGCAGATCAACCACACTTCGAGTCACCGCACGTCGTGCTTGATCTGTCGCTGGGCATACCCTTGTACAACTCCAGCCGGTTCCTGGATGAACTGTTTGTTTGCCTGTGCGGGTTGAATCCGCCGCCGCGCGAAATCGTTTTCCTCGACGATGCATCCAGCGATGACTCGCTTGCGCGTGTGACGGAATTTGCCAGAAGTTGCTTGCCGAGTGTTGCCGTGCGAGTGCTGAGCAATGATCGCAATCTCGGCATCGCCGGTAGCTACAATCGATTGGCGAAAGAAACGTCGGGCGAATGGTTGCAGATACTCGACGCTGACGATCTCCTGACCAAGACCGATTTCTACCAGCAGATCGCGCCGCATTTGCGAGCAGAAAATGATCTCGTCGTGACCGCGCTTCGCAGCAATAAACGATGGCTTGACCGATGCGCCCAATTGCTTGCGCCGTTGATACCGCGGCGACCACCCGCGTGGTTGCCGTTGTTGGGTTCGGTTGCTACGCGTGCCGGGGTGTTGTACCGACGCGCCAGGCTGGTGCAGCATCCTTTTCCGGAGCCGGCATATGCGGGCTCCGATGTGATTCATCTGCTTGAGTTGCGCGCCGACCGACGTTGTGTTTTCGTGCATGAGGCTTCGGTGCGTTATCGCATCCACGCCGCAGCGCAGTCGAGCCAAGTGCGCGATCATTCAATGTATCGCGCCGAACTTTCTAATTTCAGCCGGAGTATTCGCCTGAATTATTTACTGGACTTGCGGTTGCGCCAGTTCGGTCAATGGTTGGCGCGCTAAAATCCGTCGACGATTACCGGCATATTATTGCTGGGCGGATTCAACTCTGAAGTGCAACACCAGCAGCGGTGAAGTGGTCAGGTGCGGTAGCCTGAACAGCTACACCGCCAAGTGGAGTTGCCCTTGTCCTACGAGCACCTGACCGAGAACGAACGTTACCAGATTCAAGCGCT
>JANXUW010000569.1 GCA_025351985.1 Pseudolysobacter sp. | reverse complement strand
CGCCGCGAGCAGCGTCAGCAACTGTATCGACAACGTCGGAACCGCAACGGCTATGGGCACCGCATTGACCTGCTGCCCGACCGAAGTCGAGGCGTTGGCATTGTTCGCATCTGCGGACGCGTAATTCGCGTTGATGGTGTGCGTAGCTACCACCAGCGCGCTGGTGGCGCACGTCGCCGTCGCGCTGTTGCCGCCACCGCTCAGAACGACTGCATTACACAGCACAGTCGCGCCATCGCTAAAAGTGACATCGCCGGCAAGCGTTTGCCCGGTCACCGTCGCCGTGAAGACAACGTTCTGGCCGAACACGGAGGTTGGCGCGCTTGAAGTCAACGCGATGCCGCTGTTCGCCGTCCCGATGACGACGCTCTGTACAACTTCGGTCGCCGCTGCATAGTCTGCGCTGCCGGCCTGATGGGCGGCGATCGTGCAGGTGCCCGCAGCCAGCATCGTCACCGTCGTGCCGCTCACGCTGCACACGTTCGGCGTTGTCGACGTATACGTCACGGGATTGCCCGACGCGCCGCCTGTCGCGAGCGGAGCGATCGCGAACGTCCCGCCGCTGACGAACGATTGCGTTGGTGTGGACTGCGTCGGAAACACGATCGTCTGGCTGCCGATGCCGATGCCCACGACCTGTGTCGCCGTGCCGGCCGCGAAGTTCACATCCGCGGCCTGTGTCGCCGTGACCGTGCAGGTACCGACCGCAATGCCGATGACGGTATTGCCGCTAATGGAACAGATCGAGGTCGGGCCAGCGCTGAACAGGATCGGATTGCCCGAGTTCGGCGTCGCGCTGGTTGCGGAAACCGTACCGTTACCAGTGACGGCGATCGTCGGCGCGCTGCCGAATGTGATTGTCTGCGGCGCTTGCGCGACGGTCACGCTGGCGCTGCCATTGCTGCCGAGATAAACCTGATCGGTCGACGTGTAAATTGCGCTCAACGTTGCAGCACCCGCACCGCTCGGCGTGATCGAACACCCCGTCGCAGGAAGCGTGTAGATGCAACTGTCGCCAGCACCGCCGAGGCCATCGTTGATCATCACCGTGCCAGCAGGCGCAGGCAGGCCGCTGCTACCCGACGCCGGATTCGGCGTCACGCTCGCACTGACCACGCTGGCCTTGGCATAGGTCAGCGTGCCCGTGGAGATTGCAGTCGTCGTCGCCACCTTGTTTACCGTCACGTTGGCCGCACCGTTGCTGCCGCTGAAGTTTGCATCGCCCGAATACTGGGCCGAGATCACGGCCGAGCCAGCAGTCGATGGCTTTAACGTACAACTCGCTGCGGGCAGCGTGATTGTGCAGGTATCGCCCGTACCCGCGCCGCCGTCACTGACGTTGATGGTGCCGCTCGGCGTGCCCCCGCCCGGAGGGGCGACAGCCACAGTGACGCCAATGGACACGCTTGTGCCGAGACCGATCGAGGTCGAAGCCGGCGTGACGCTCGTCGTCGTCGATGCCACATTTACGGTCTGATTGAGATTCGCTGTCGATGCAGCATTGTTGTTGTCGGCCGGAACATAGTTCGCAACGACGCCGTGCGTGCCGACGGCAAGTGCGTTCGTGCCGCACGTTGCCGTAGGAGCATTACCTCCTCCCACAAGCGCAGCGGCCGCGCACTGCGTCACGCCATCGCGGAGAAACGCAACCGTGCCGGTTGGCGCCAGGCCCGTGACGGTCGCGATGAATGTGACTGTTTGTCCGAATACCGAAGGGTTCACGCTGGAGGTAATCGCCGTAGTGCTGGTGGCAGCGCTGATGATGATGTCGCGCGTGACTTGCGATGCTGCGTTATAGGTCGTATTGCCCACTTGATCAGCGGCGATCGTGCAGGTCCCTCCTGACAGCATGGTCACCGTGGTACCCGACACACTGCACACGGCTGGGGTCAGGCTGGAAAAGCTCACGGTCAGGCTGGACGATGCCGTCGCCGTCACCGCAAATGTGCCACCGATCGCAAAGGTCTGGGCGCCCGGGGCGGGAAATGTAATGGCTTGCGAGTGCACAAACGGGGTCAATACCTGCGGCCCGATGAAGGTGGTCAGCACCGTTGGCGCAATCTGGTAGTTCGCCAGGCTCAGCGGTGATACGGCAGTGCTTGCAACGTTGTAGGTCACTTGCAGAGCGTTTGATAGCACGGTACTCGCCGGTATCGCCGAGGTCACGGTGCAGTTGATCGCTGCCGTCGAATTCGGCGCTGGCGCCGTGCAGATTAGCAACGGCGACGCGGTGAGTGACTGGAACGTCTGCAAGGACTGACTGGCGTCGACCGGCGGATTGACGCTGATGAGGGTGCCGGCGGCAATATCCGAAGCCGAGTTGTTGCTGTAGCTGAGGTTGTACGTGATCGCGCCGGGTGCAATCACGTTGGCCGACGAGACCGCAGCGATGGCCAGGCCGCCACTGCCTGGCGTCTGCGGGCTGGAATCAACATAGATAAGCCCTTCGTGGCCGCCCGGGGAACACCCTGCGGCAATGATGGTGACCTGAACCTGATCGCCAAGATTCAGTGCGGGCGGGCTGTACGCGACATCGATGGCCTGCCACGGAATGTAGTTGTATTGTTTGCCACTTACAATGGTCGTCTGCCAGGGCACATTCAGCGCACCCGCCGTGTAGAACGCGTGATAGAGCTGGCTGTTGCCCTGCGTGATATTGGTAATTTCGACAAAGGCGTACGGCTGCTGAACATCGGTGTGCAAGGGATTTTCCAGTATCGGCGCAATCGCGAAACGAATACGAACTTTGCCGTCACTCGGGTCGACATCGGCGGCGGCGATCGTTTCGATCTGCTGTAACAACGTGACGTTTTTGCCGTTGTTGGTTCCGCCCGTGGTAAAATTCGTAGTGCTGTGCGCGTTGACGAGGCCCGAGTTTTTCTCCAGCAGAGGCCAGCGGAATGAGGCTGCTGTGCCGATATCCGGGTCCGGCTTTGTATAGGGTCCGCTTGGAG
>JANXUW010000490.1 GCA_025351985.1 Pseudolysobacter sp. | reverse complement strand
TCTGATTAACCTACTGCGCTCGATAATTTGCGCGCCGGCGGTGCTCGGACTGCGAAGGCAGGATGCTGAAGCGAACATTCGCGCAGCGAATGACCCGCAGGGCGAGTCGCGGATGCGGCGAGTCATCCTCATGTACTCATAGGTACACTCCGGTTCCTGCGCTCCGGCGACGCGCAAATTCTCTTCGCTCGCTACGGTTAATCAGAGGTTCCCTTGCTCAATTGCTTGGTGCTGGTCAGACACTGATCGCAGCCGCGCACTCGGCTAGGTTGGCTTCAGCCGCGACCAATTACACTGCATTCTTTCCCAGCATCACAGCGTATGCCGAATCCCTGTTTGCTGGTTTCCCCAAAACGAATGCGCGCGACTTGTTGCGCGACGCTGGTTTTGTCGTGGCTGTTCGCCAGCAACACGGCTTGGCCGAAACACGAGCATGACCAATCGGTGCCCAGCACAGCGGCGGCAGCAGCGCCGATCGAGCAGGAATGCCGCAGCCAGTGCGGTTTCGAGGAAGAACCTTTTCTCGAAGCAGCCGATCTGTTGCAACCTTCCCTGCTGAATGGGCCGGGTTTCAAGGTCGATTCGAAAGTTGCGATTCGCGGCTACACCGCGCACTTCACTCTCGATACAAAATACGGCCTGCTCAGGGCCGACAGCGTCGAGCAACTCGCCGAGCGCGAAGCCGAATTGCCGGCACTCGATGTACTCGACACGGCCACGCGCAGCGATGCGTTGACGCATGCCGCCGGGCGGCGCGTGATGGGCGCGCTGACGGCAGTCGGAAATGTTTTTGTGCATCCGGTCGATACCATTACCGGCGTGCCTTCGGGGCTGGTGCGATATTTTTCTGCGCGGCTCGATAAATATTCGGGCCAGGCGCAAACCGCCGGCGATCGCGTCGGCAAGAAGATCGGCAACAAGGGCAATCCGAATCCCGATGCGGTCGGGCCGATGAACGCGGCGCGGCGCGAAAACCCGTATGTCGCGCCTGACATCGATGCCGATCTGGCGGCGGAAGATACGGCGGGAAAATCCGCTGCCGACTGTGCGGACACGACATGCGCGGCGACAACGACCGCCACAAAATCCTCGGCACCACAAGACGAAGAAAAACCACCCGAGCACACCGGCAAAACCTGGTACAACCGCGCCGGCGCCGAACTCAAACGCGCGGCGTTGCGCGAGATCCAATACGAATCCACACGCCGTGCGCTCGCCCAGCAACTGGGCATCGATCCGTACTCGGGCAATGCGATGGTGCAGGAGCGCATGGACACGCTGACGCAGGCCGCGGTAGTCGGCAATCTCGGCGCCGGTTTTGGCCTCGGCACAGTCGGCGGCACCGGCGCGACCGTACTCGCGGCGGGCGGGCGCTACAACGAAATCGTCTGGCAGCGCAGCGCCGCCGATATCCGTGTCTACAACAAAAAACGGCTTGATGCCTGGTGCGACGGCGACCTCACCACACGCCTGTTCATTCGTCGTGGCAGCTTTACCCCGACCACACAAACCGCGTTCGTCGATGAGCTCGAAGCTTTGCAGCCAAAAGGCAGTTGCGGCGAATGGCTGGAGCTGGCGATCACCACGCGCAACGAAACCGAAGCGCGCTACATGATCAACGCACTGCGCCTGATCCGCCACTACACCGACGGCGCGCGCGGCGGCACCTTGATCACGATCGGCGCGGCGCTCGCGTATCAAACGCCGCAAGGCGAATTGTTGTTGCCGCTGCCGCTGGATTATCTGAGCTGGACACCGCAGATGGCGGAATTTTTCGCGCGCCCCGAACTACGCAAAAGCCGCGTCACCGTGCTCATCGGCGGCCTCGCATCGAGCAAGGCGATGCGCCAACTCAGCACGCACGGCTGGAATCTCGTGCCACGCGCGCCGTACGAAGGCGCGCCGCCATATGCCGACGTAAACGTATCCTTTCACGCCGAACATTGAGCGTGCATTTGCTGACGTGAATCGCCCTGCGCGCAGATAGTTTCCCGCTGCGCCCCGAATAGCGGACAATTCGCCCATCCTCAACATCGATGTATCTGCCATGACGTATCCCGCCGCCGACCGCCTGCAAGCCGAACTCGATTCGATTCGTGAACAGGGTTTGTACAAGACCGAACGCGTGATCGCGTCGCCACAATCCGCCGAGATCACGCTCGAAGACGGCAGCAAGGTGCTGAATTTTTGCGCCAATAATTATCTCGGCCTGGCCGATCATCCGGACATCATCAAGGCTGCCAAGGACGCGCTCGATACGCACGGTTTCGGCATGGCGTCGGTGCGGTTTATCTGCGGCACGCAGGATCTGCACAAGCAGCTCGAACAGGCGATCGCGAATTTCTTCGGCACCGAAGACACGATTCTGTACGCGGCATGTTTCGATGCCAACGGCGGTCTGTTCGAGCCGTTGCTCGGCGAGCAGGATGCGGTCATTTCCGACGCGCTCAATCACGCTTCGATCATCGATGGCGTGCGCTTGTGCAAGGCGCAGCGCTTTCGCTACGCCAACGCCGATATGGCCGATCTCGAAAAACAATTGCAGGCCGCCGCGGGTTGTCGCACGCGCTTGATAACGAGCGATGGCGTGTTCAGTATGGACGGCTATATCGCGCCGCTCGATCAGCTCACCGCGCTCGCGAAAAAATACGATGCGCTCGTGCATATCGACGAATGCCACGCCACCGGATTTCTCGGCGCACACGGCCGCGGCTCGGCCGAAGTGCACGGCGTGATGGACAAGATCGACATTTACACCGGCACGCTCGGCAAGGCGCTGGGTGGCGCGCTCGGCGGCTTCACCACGGGTCGGCGCGAAGTCATCGAGCTGCTGCGCCAGCGCTCGCGTCCGTATCTGTTTTCGAACTCGCTGCCACCGTCGATCGTCGCCGCCGGCATCAAGGTGTTCGAGATGCTCGGCAGCGCGGATGACCTGCGCCAAAAGCTCACCGACAACACGCGTTATTTCCGCGAGCAGATCGCGGCCGCCGGTTTCGATATTCGCCCGGGCACGCACCCGATCGTGCCGGTGATGTTGTACGACGCCAAGATCGCCCAGGCGTTCGCCAGCGCGCTGCTCGACGAAGGCATTTACGCGATCGGGTTTTTCTTCCCGGTGGTGCCGCAAGGCCAGGCGCGCATCCGCACGCAGATGTCGGCGGCGCATACCCGCGAGCATCTGGATCGCGCGATCAAGGCGTTTATGAAGGTCGGTAAAAAACTCGGTGTGCTGAAATAATTCGCGCTGCTTGCGCGCTCAACTAGGGCGCGCAATATCGATTGCTCAATCGGAAGTAGCAATTGCCAGCAGCGCGACTTCATGGCTGTCGAGCGTGCGCCATTTTCCTTTGGCGAGATCGCCTAGCGGCAGCTCGCCGATCGCCACGCGCATGAGCCGCAACACGCTGATTTCCAGCGCCGCAAGCAAGCGCCGGATATGTCGATTCTTTCCTTCGTCGAGCGTTATTTCGAGCCATGCGTTTTTCTCGCCAACGCGCAGAACGCTGACCGATGTCACGCGCAACATCTCGCCATCGTCCTGCACGCCGGCACGCATTTTTTCGAGCAAAACCTCATCGGGCACATTGTCGATCTGTACATGGTAAGTCTTGGCCAGATGCGTCAGCGGATCGGTGATGCGCGCCGCCCAGACGCTGTCATTGCTCAGCAGCAGCAGGCCTTCGCTGGCGCGATCGAGCCGACCAACCGGCGCGATCCACGGCAGGCCCGCGTCCTGCAATAACGCGTACACCGTATCGCGACCTTTTTCATCCGCGGCGCTGGTGACAATGCCGCGCGGCTTGTTGAGCATCATGTAGATACGTTTTTGCGCCGCGATGGCGACACCATCGACACGAATTTCCGCACGGCTCATATCGACCGCAAACTCGGCATCGGTTTGCACGTCACCATCCACCGCCACGCGCCCATCGGCGATCAAATCGTAGGCCTTGGTGCGCGAGCAAAATCCGAGTTTCGACAACACGCGCGCCAGCCCGTGGCGCGTGACGCCGCTGCGTGATGTGGGTGTTTGCAGCGATGCTTTTCGCGCTGCATTCTGCACCGTGGGAATTTGCGCGGAGGTTTTGCCGCCAGCGAATTTTCTGCGTGCCATAAAGAAATCGTCGGTATTGGGTTAGCCAGTTTTTCAGTATAGGATCGAACGAGATCCTTGGCAGCATTGATGATGTCGAACAAAATCAAAATCGTATCGTACGCCGTCGGCATTTTCCTGCTGATCATCGGTGCTGCAATTTTTGCGGCCGGCAGTTATCTGACGGCACCCAATCCTTCGGTTATCGGCGAACTGCCATCCGATCTGGCGGGCGAGTCTATCGTGATACCGAGTCGCTCGGGATCGCTGCTTCGTGGATGGTACTTGCCAGGCGAAAAAGGTGCCGGCGCGGTTGTGCTGCTGCACAGTTTGCATGGTTCGCGGCTTAGCATGCTGAGTCGCGCTCGACTGTTGCACGATGCCCGCTACAACGTACTGTTATTCGACTTTCAAGCGAATGGCGAAAGCCCCGGAAAGCATGTCACGTTTGGTTATCTGGAGAGCTTGGATGCGCGCGCCGCCGTGGACTACATGCGAACCAGACAGCCCGAAGCAAAGATCGGCGTGATCGGAATGTCGATGGGTGGCGCAGCTGCAATCATGGCCGAACCACCGCTACCGATCGATGCACTGGTTGTCGAAGCTGTCTATCCAAGCGTGGATCAGGCCATTGCTGATCGTCTGACGATGCGGTTGGGTTCATGGTCTTCCATTCTCGTACCGGCACTGACTTTCCAGATCAAGCCGAGGCTGGGTTTCGAGGCTACCGCACTGCGCCCCATCGAGCACGCGGCCAGTCTGCTCATACCCAAACTTTTTATCGCGGGGAGCGAGGATTTGCATACCCGTCTTGACGAATCCCGCCAACTGTTCGCAGCGGCGAGTGAGCCGAAAGAGTTTTGGTCGGTCGAAGGCGCCGCGCATGTCGACATCTACACATATGCACCGAAGGAATACGCAGATCGCGTGCTCGCGTTTCTGGGGACACATTTGCGTTGATCGCTGTGAAACATTTTCTGTAGTACTCGTGATGTCCGAACCTCACATGCAGAGGCGCAACGCATCCGCAATCTGCCGGCCTGCGTAATACATCACATGGATTTAAAGTATTACCTGATTTCGAAAACCCGGTCACGGCAACGCCATTTGCCTTCACTGCAAAATCACCCTCGTGCTGAAATCATTTGTAGTTTGGTCAGCCCTAGCCAGCCCCTCGCTGAGACAACTTATGATACCGACCATCGCTCCATTGCCACCTGCATGGCGTCGCGGTTTGACGGCGCTTGTGCGCTGGTTCGACGCCAGCGCGATCAGCACCGAAAACGCCACCGACGAGGCCGCACTCGATCGCATCGACTGGCTGCGCGTATTGCCGTTCATCGGATTGCACCTGGCGTGCATCGGCGTGATCTGGGCCGGATTTTCGTGGTTCGCGTTCTGGGTTGCGGTCGGTTTGTACGCGATCCGCATGTTTGCGATCACGGCGTTCTATCATCGCTATTTTTCGCACAAGGCGTTCAAGACCTCGCGCGCGGTGCAGTTCATTTTCGCCGCGATCGGTTCGATGTGCGTGCAGCGCGGGCCGCTGTGGTGGGCGTCGCATCATCGCCATCACCATCGTTTTTCCGACACCGAAAAAGACATTCACTCGCCGCACCAGCACGGTTTTTTGTGGAGCCATCTCGGCTGGTTTCTCACACCGCGCGGATTTCGTACCGACTGGGATGCGATTCCGGATCTCAAGCGTTATCCCGAACTGCGCTGGCTCGACCGTTTCGATATCCTCGTGCCGATCGCACTCGCCGTCGGCCTGTTCTTTCTCGGTCGTTATCTGCAGCATGCGTTTCCCGCACTCGGCACGAGCGGTCCGCAGCTGTTGATCTGGGGGTTTTTCATCTCGACGATCGTGCTGTTCCATGTCACGGTGACGATCAATTCGATCGCGCATCAGATCGGTACGCGGCGCTTCGATACCGCCGATAGCAGCCGCAACAACTGGCTGCTGGCGCTGCTGACGTTCGGCGAAGGCTGGCACAATAATCATCATTATTTTCCGGGCGCGGCGCGACAGGGATTTCGCTGGTGGGAATTTGATCTCACCTATTACCTGCTGCGCACGCTGGCGTTTTTCGGCTTGGTGTGGGATCTGAAACCGGTGCCGATTCATCTCAAGCGCGCACGCTAGTGGCCTGCAACAGGGAAAGCGGTGGATGGATCGCGCCGGGATGCTGGTGGCTGGCGCCGATCTGGAGCGAGGCCAATAGCTCATTCTATTGGTCGAGTGAAGATCAAGTCAGACGCCTGCAGACCAAGCAAGGCGCCAGCGATTTCCCTGTTGCGGGACACGCATGATGCGAATCGCGGTCGTCGGCTCGGGCATTTCGGGACTCGCCTCGGCATGGCTGTTGAGCCGCGAGCATGATGTCGTTTTGTTCGAGGCCGGCGATTATCTTGGCGGCCACACGCACACTCACGACATCGAAATCGCCGACAAAACTTACGCGGTGGATACCGGCTTCATCGTATTCAATCCGCCGCATTATCCGCTGCTGCAAAAAATGTTTGGCGAGCTCGGGGTCGACTCGCAACCGACGACAATGAGTTTTGCCGTGCGCGATGAGCGCAGCGGAATCGAATACAACGCGAACAGTCTGGACACGCTGTTTTGTCAGCGCCGTAATCTCGTATCGCCGCGGTTTCTCGGTATGGTGCGCGACATCCTGCGTTTTTATCGCGAGGCGCCCGCACTGCTCGCGCTCGACGCACCGGATTCCGGCATCGGCGATTATCTCGGCGAGCGCAGTTATGGCGCCGCGTTTCGCGATCTGCATCTGGTGCCGATGGCATCGGCGTTGTGGTCGTCGCCGCCGGATCAGATCCTGAAATTCCCGGTGAAATACCTCGTGCAGTTCATGGCCAATCATCAGATGCTGCAAATCAGCAATCGCCCGGCATGGCGCGTCGTCAAGGGCGGCTCGCAGAGTTACGTGCGTGCGTTGATAGCGAACTGGAAAGTGCAGGCGCGCACGAACTGCGCAGTCACCGCGATTCGGCGCGACAGCGATGGCGTGCAAATCGACCATAACGCCGGCGTCGAACGTTTCGACCAGGTTGTGCTCGCATGCCATAGCGATCAGGCCTTGAAACTCCTGACCGATGCAAGCGAGCGCGAACGATCAATCCTCGGCGCGATGCCCTATCAATCCAACGAAACCGTGTTGCATACCGACGAACGTATGTTGCCACGGCAGCGCAAGGCATGGGCGGCGTGGAACGCGTCGATTCCGCAACGCGCCGACGACCATTGCACCGTGACGTATTGCATGAATCTGCTGCAATCGCTGAATGCGCCGGTGACGTTCTGCACGACGCTTAATCGCACCGCGCAAATCGATCCGGACAAGATTCTGCGACGCATGTCGTATCGGCATCCGGTCTACAGCCAGACTTCGGTCGCGGCGCAAAGACGCAAGGCGGAAATTCAGGGCAGCAATCGCACGTGGTTTTGCGGTGCGTATTGGGGCTGGGGATTTCACGAAGACGGCATGCGCAGCGCGGTGGATGTCACCAGCGCGCTCGGGATTCGCTGGCCGTGAACGTATTGCGGCGGGCGCCGGATTTGCGCGAAGCAGCTTCAGTCGAAGTCGTTGCTGCGCCGAGTACAACGTTCGCCAGTGCGATCTACGAAGGCTGGGTGAGGCATCGTCGCTACAAACCGCACGCGCATGATTTCAGCTACAAGATGTGCATGCTGTATATCGATCTGGGCGAACTCGATCGGCTATTTTTGCAGAGTCGATTCTGGTCGGTCGGGGAAAAAAATCTCGCCGAGTTTCGGCGCAGCGATTATCTCGGCCCGGTCGAAATTCCACTCGACCAGGCCGTGCGCGAACGGGTGTTTGCGGCCACCGGAAATACGCCACGCGGGCCGATCCGCCTGCTAACGCATCTGCGTTACTTTGGGCACTGTTTCAATCCCGTGAGCTTCTATTATTGCTATGCCGAAGATGGCCAGACGCTGCAAACCATCGTTGCCGAAATCACCAATACGCCGTGGAAAGAACGCCACGCTTACGTGCTTGACGTGATGCAGGCGGAGCAACATCGTAATGTTTTCGGCTGGAATTTCGCGAAGGCATTTCATGTCTCGCCGTTCATGCCGATGCAACGCGACTACCGCTGGCGCTTCAGCATTCCAGACGCCGCGTTGCGCGTGCATATGGATGTGCTGAAAGACGGCGCATCCGATTTCGACGCGACCCTCGTACTGGAAAGGAAGCCGCTGAACGCAAGAAATCTGACGCGCTGCCTGCTGCGTTTTCCGTTGATGACGATGAAGATCGTCGCCGCAATTCACTGGCAGGCTTTCATCATCTTTCTTCGACGTAACCCGGTCTATTCTCATCCCACGCCAGCCCCCGACCCGAATCACAGCGATCGCAAACCATGAACAGTCACGTCGCCAATGCCGACAAATTCGAGCTCGCTACAACGCCGGGAACGCTCGCGCGATTGCTGCGTACGCGCCTGCTGAAACAGATGGTCGCATTGCAGGAATGTCAGCTCACGATCAGCGATGCGCTCGGCAGCACCACCCTGGGTACGCCAGCAGCGCGAGCCGAAGATACCCTGTACGCGCAGATCAACGTACTCGACGGTGAGTTCTATCGCAGCATTGCCGCGAACGGCAGCGTCGGCGCCGGTGAATCGTATATGGACGGTCAATGGCATTGCGATGATCTGACCGCGCTGATGCGCATCCTCGTGCGCAATCGCGATTTGCTCGATGCGATGGATTCCGGCCTCGCCAGACTCGGCGGCATGGCCATGCGCGCATGGCACAGTCTGCGGCGCAACACGCGCGCCGGCAGTCGCCGCAACATCGCCGCGCATTACGATCTCGGCAACGATTTGTTCCGGCTTTTTCTCGACGAAAACATGATGTATTCGTCAGCGATTTACGCTTCACCCGACGAAACGCTGGACGTCGCATCGACCCGCAAGCTTGATCGCATTTGCCAGAAACTGGCGCTGACGGCAGACGATCATGTTGTCGAAATCGGCACCGGCTGGGGTGGATTCGCCCTGCATGCGGCCAGACATTACGGCTGTCGCGTGACGACGACGACGATCTCGCAGGAGCAGTTCGACCTCGCCTCGAAACGCGTGCAGGCGGCCGGGCTTGCCGATCGCGTGACCTTGCTGCTCAAGGATTATCGCGACCTAGAAGGCACTTACGACAAACTCGTGTCGATCGAAATGATCGAGGCGATCGGCCATCAATATCTCGATACCTATTTCGCCAAAGTCGGCAGCCTGCTCAAGCACGACGGACTGGCCTTAATCCAGGCAATCACGATTGAAGACTATCGTTACCAGCAAGCGCTGACTGCCGTCGATTTCATCAAGCGGCATATTTTCCCGGG
>JANXUW010000547.1 GCA_025351985.1 Pseudolysobacter sp. | reverse complement strand
GCGCGAGCAGCAGATTGATGGTGTTGGTGATCGCGATCAGCAGCAGGAAAGCGCAGCCCGCGCCGAGCAACAACAGCGCGCTGCGCACCGGTGCGGCGATCGCATCACCGAGTGGGGTGAGATCGAATGCAACCGCATCGGTGTCCTTGCCGAAACGCTGCTTGAGATTGGTTGCGAGTCCATTCGCGGCGAGGCGCGCCTGGCCCAGGTCCGCGCCCGATCGCAGCCGCGCGAGTGCCTGCCAGTTGTGTGCGCTGCGCGAGGTGCCCGGGTTGTCGAGCATCGGCGCCCAAACTGCAGTGTCTTGCGGAAAGGCGAAACCTGCCGGCATCACGCCGATGATGATGTGCGGCGTGCCATCGATATCGAGCGGCTGGCCGAGCACATACGCGCGGCCGTGCAGCAGGCTCTGCCACAACGCATGGCCGATCACCGCGACCGGTTCGTGTTCACCGGCGGCGAAGCTGCGGCCGAGCTGCGGCGCGGTGCCGAGCGTGCGAAAAAAATCGCCGCCGCTGAAATCGATGATCGCGCGGATCGCGGTGTCGCCGTTGCGCAGCATGCCGGAGTTGGCGTTGTGGAATGTGATCGCATCGAACTGGTCGAGCGACGCGGCGAGATCGTCGTAATTCGGCGTTGCCAGCGCCATGTTGTGGCCGTTGTCGGCAACCTCATGAATCACCAGCAGACGCTCGGCCTGCGGATACGGCAACGCGCGCAATAGCACTGCATCGATCACGCAGAAAATCGCGATTGCCGCGGCCAAACCGATGCCGAGCGTAAGCACCGCAAAACTCGCGGTGCCGGCGCGCGCGCGCAAACTGCGCACGGCGTGACGCAGGGCGGCGAAGCTGTTCATGGTGCGACGCGCTGACTGGCCGGGCGAATCAGGCGCTGGTCTTCCTCGTGACGCAGGCGATGCATCGTGGCCTCGTCGACGACACGACCGTCGAACATGAAAATGCGGCGCTCGGCGAACTCGGCGTAACGCGTATCGTGGGTGACCATGCAGATGGTCGAGCCGGCTTTGTGCAGTTCGTCGAGCAGGGTCATCACCGCCTCGCCGTTTTTCGAATCGAGGTTGCCGGTCGGCTCGTCCGCGAGCAGGATCGACGGTTGTCCGACCAGCGCGCGCGCGACCGCAACGCGCTGCTGCTGGCCGCCGGAAAGTTGTGCCGGATAATGTTTCACGCGATGCGCCATGCCCACTCTTTCGAGCGCGGTGATCGTGCGTTCGCGGCGCTCGGCCTTGCTCACGCCATCGCGATAGGTCAGCGGCAGTTCGACATTCTCGAATACGCTCAGATCGCCGATCAGGTTGAAGGCCTGGAATACAAAGCCGATTTCCTGATTGCGGATCAACGCGCGTTCGCTCGCGCCGATGTCGGCGACCTCGCGGCCATTGAGCACGTAGGTGCCTTCGCTCGGCGTATCGAGCAGGCCGAGGATCGCCAGCAAGGTCGATTTGCCGCAACCGGACGGGCCGGAAATCGAGACGTATTCGCCGCGGCGAATGTCGAAATGCACGCCGGCCAGCGCGTGTGTTTCCACCTCGTCGGTGAGGAACACTTTCTTGATGCTGTCGAGGCGGATCAGGGATTCGGTGCTCATGCGGTTCTCACGGTTGAAAGGAGTATTGGAATCAGGTGCAGATCACTTCAGACGGATGCGATCGTGCTGATCGTACGCGCTGGTATCGGACAGAATCACCTGGTCGCTGGCGTGCAGACCTTGCAGGATTTCGATCAGGTTGACCGAACTCTTGCCCAGGCGCACCGGCACGCGCGTGGCGATGCCGGTGGCCGCATCGAGACGAAACATGCGGACTTCGGAATCGGGCTGGCCGAACGCGGGCCGACCGACAAAAAGCACGTCCGCCAGGCGATCGATTTCGATCGTGCCGTCGACCGAAAGATCGGGGCGCGCACCCGCGGGCAGCGCACCGGTCAGATCCACATCCACCTGCACCGTGCCGTTCTGCACCGCCGGATCGACGCGCACCACCTTGCCTGCAACGATGCCGTTGCGCGTATCCACTTTCACCGGTTGGCCGAGCACGATGTCCTTGGCCTGGGTTTCGGCGACGCGCAGCTGCGCGCGCAACTCGTTCGGCCGCGCCACGCGTGCGAGGTTGGCGCCGGCCACGACCTGCTGGCCTTCCTCGACCGGCACCTGCTGCAACACGCCGTCGATGCCCGCGCGCAAATGCAACGCGTCGGCCTGGCGCTGGCGCAAATCGCGTGCGCCGACAAGCTGATCAAGGCGCGCCTGTTCGGCGGCGATTTGCGCGCTGATGTTGTGGCCGAACTCGACCACGCGCTGCTCTTCGATCGATACGCGATCCTTGAGCTGCTCCAGCGTCACTAGGCTTTTTTTGTACTGCACGGCGGCGATCACACCCTTGTCGGCGATGACTTTTTCGGCCTCGGCCTGCATGCGTGCGATCTCGTAACTGCTGCGCGCGAGGGCGAGTGCGGATTGTTCGTCGAGCAGTTTTGATTTCAGGTCGGTGCGCTTGGCAGCGAGATCGGCCTGCGCCGCAGTGACCGCGGCGCGCGCGGCCAACAACTGGCCTTCGACCTCGGGATTGCTGAGTTCGAGGATCACCGTATTTGCCTCAACCGTGGCACCGGGACGCACCACGATGTGCTCGACGCGGGCTGCGGTTTCGGCGGCGATCCAGCGGATTTGCTTCGGCACCAGCGTGCCCGGACCGCGCACTTCGCGCAGCAGTTCGCCGCGCTTGACGGTATCGATCAACACGCTCGAGCGCTCGACCGACGCCACCGCGGGGCCAAGCGCATACAGGCCGACGCTGGCGCTGGCGAGGGCGGCAACAATGACGGCGCCGATGATGTACTGGCGGCGGCGTTTGCGTATTTTCAGTTCGGGGCGGGCAATGTCCATGGCTTGCTAGAGCAGGGAGCATGCCAAGCTGCAAATCAAGCATAAGCTGTTGTTTTAGCTAGCTCGGATATTGCCGCAGCAAGATGAACGTCCGTTATCGGACGCTGCAGTGATCGCGGACGGGCGACTGTCCGCGGGGCTGCGTATTGCCAGAGTCCGTTGTGCAATTCCGATCGCCGCAGCGCTTGTGCAAATGCTCAGCTCAGCGGTTCTTTTGCTGGCAGGTTGAGACAGACGGCATGGCCGAGACACTATTCCTTCGATAGCAAAATCGTTTTCGGCGCGAGCACTCCTGCGACGGGATATCGATCGGGGATCTTCAACGTGCACGAATAACGATTTCTGTTACCGGACCTCATGCCCGCCAGACGTTACCAAAAGGATTGCAGATGAGCACTTTGTTGTTTACCAAAGCCGTGGCACAGATCTCACTCGTCGACCGCGCCGGGTCGGTATTGGCCGGCCCTTTTGTGGCTTATAACAATGTCGATTCCACTTCGAGGGGGCCGTGGCCGCCCGGAACTTATCGCTATATCGGACATATCCAGCATACCGACATGACCGATCCGGAAGGGGCCTACGGCGATTATGGAATCCTGATTTTTGATGTGCCGGGCAGGAGCGGCATGGGAGTCCATTCCGGGCGACGCGATGTGCCCGACGGACTGGGCCAGATCGGCCCGAAACACTGCACGATGGGCTGCATTCGCACCACGGATGAAGCATTGGCGGCATTTCTGCTGGCAGCGAGCACCGACGCATTTGAAAACATCACGGTTGTCGGCGGTGCGGCAGATCAGCGCGGCGCTGCGTTCGTGCAAATTCAAAATGCAGCAAAAGCCGGGAAAACAATACCGAAGTCGCGCCCGGCGCTTGCAAAAAAGAATCGGTAACTGTGCTCCGCTAAGCCTATTCCGCGCGGCACGGACGGTTGCTGGCAGAAAATACAAACCGTTAGTGCCGACGTTGTGGGTGGAGGCATGATGCTGACAGCAGCCCATGCCACGATGCACTAAACTGGTGCAGTGACGACTCAACCTGCCAATCTGCCATCGCCGCCATCCGCCGCGCGGATAGAACCGAAAGTTGCGCAACTCGCGACCGGGGTTGCCTTGCTCGACGCGGATTTGCGTCTGGTGTATCTGAATCCGGCGCTGATCGAGTCGCTTGGTCTGGCCGGCATGCGTTACCTCGGCGCGACCTTACTCGTGTTGAGTCCGGATGCCGAATTTCTTGCCGAAGCGGCGCGGCGTGCGATCGACGAGCAGCGCCTGTTGCGACTGCGCAATTGTTTGCTCGGCATGCACGCGGGCCATCAATTTCGCGCCGATGTCAGCCTTGGGCCGGTCAGCGCGGGCGTGCTGCTCGAAGTGCATGCGCTGGCTAGCGTGGAGGAAAGCGTGCCCGATATGCGGCTGTCGGCATCCCTGCGCGGTCTGGCGCACGAAGTGAAAAATCCGCTGGCCGGCGTGCGTGGTGCGGCGCAATTGCTGGCGCGACATTTGAGCGGCAATGCGGAGCTGGCCAAACTCGCCGAAATCATCATCGCCGAAGCGGATCGACTGACCGGTCTGGCGGATCGCCTGCTGCGCGCCGACGGCGCCACGAACCTCGCGCCGATCAACATCCACGAGGTGATCGAACGCGTGCGCACGCTGGTGCTGGCCGAGGCCGATCAGAGTGTGCGGATTGAGCGCGACTACGATCCGAGCCTGCCATCGGTGCAGGCCGACAGCGATCGTTTGCTGCAATTGTTGTTGAACCTGGTGCGCAATGCGTTGCAGGCAAATGCGCAAGTGATCCGCCTGCGTACGCGCGTCGACTACGGCACGCCATTGGCGACGCACGCGGCGCGGCTCGCGTTGCGCGTGGACGTGATCGACGACGGCGATGGCGTGCCGGACGATTTGCAACCGACCCTGTTTCAACCGCTGGTTTCGGGCCGAATCGAAGGCACCGGCCTGGGCCTGAGTCTGGCGCAGGAAATCGCGCACGAACATGGCGGCGTGATCACGTGCTACAGCCATGCGGGCCACACCGTATTCACGCTGACCTTGCCGCTCGGAGAACCGCATGGCTGACATCTGGCTGGCCGATGACGACAAGTCGATCCGCTTCGTGCTGGCGCAGGCGTTGCGCGAAGCCGATCACAGACCACGCGAATTCGGCGATGCGGAATCATTGCTGGCGGCGCTCGAGCAGGCACTGAGCGGGGCGCTGCCGGATCTGCTGCTGCCCGACCTGATCCTGACCGATGTGCGCATGCCCGGCGCGAGCGGTTTGAAATTGCTCGAACGGGTCAAGCAGAAAAATCCGCAGTTGCCGGTGATCGTGATGAGCGCATTCACCGACGTGGCGAGCACCTCGGCGGCGTATCGCAACGGTGCATTCGACTATCTCGCGAAACCGTTCGACCTCGATGCCGCGGTGACTGCGATCGCGCGCGCGCTGGCGCAAATCCATCCCCCTGCCGTGATTGCGCCGAAGGTTCAGCCGCATGCCGAACTGCTCGGTCAATCGGCGGCGATGCGTGAGGTATTTCGCGCCATCGGCCGCGTTGCCGCGACCGAGCTGAACGTGCTGATCACCGGCGAAACCGGCACCGGCAAGGAGCTGGTCGCCCGCGCTTTGCATCGTCACAGCGGGCGGCAAACGCGTCCGTTCGTGGCGCTCAATACCGCGGCGATTCCGGCCGAATTGCTCGAAGCAGAATTGTTCGGCCACGAGATCGGCGCGTTCACCGGCGCGATCAAACGCCAGCCCGGGCGGTTCGAACAAGCCGAAGGCGGCACGTTGTTTCTCGATGAAATCGGCGACATGCCGCTGGCGTTGCAAACGCGTTTGTTGCGTGTGCTGGCCGAGGGCGAATATTACCGCGTCGGCGGGCGCGAACTGATCCGCGCCTCGGTGCGTGTGATCGCGGCGACCCATCAGGATCTGGATACGCGCGCCGAAGCCGGCACGTTCCGCGCCGATCTCTTGCATCGCCTCGATGTCGTACGCATCCACCTGCCGGCATTGCGCGAACGACGCGATGACATCGCCTTGCTGGCGACGCGTTTTCTCGCGCAGGCGAGCGCAAACATGCAGCTGGCGAGCAAACGATTTTCCAGCAGCGCGTTGATCGCGCTGAGCGCGCAACCGTGGCCGGGCAATGTGCGTCAGCTCGAAAATCTGTGCCGGCGCCTGGCGGTGATGGCGCCGGGTCAGGAAATTCTGCTCGGTGATCTGCCGCCGCTGACGGTGGCGACAACTGCGGTGGCCACATCTGCGCCGCTGTCGGCGGACGATGCGAGCGCGGATTGGCAAGTGCCGCTGCGCGCGTGGGCCGATGCCGAACTCGCGCGCGGCGGCAACGATCTGCATGCGCAGGCGGTGGCGAAACTGGAGCAGATTCTGTTCGACGCCGCGCTCGCTGCCAACGACGGCCATCGCCAGCGTGCCGCGCAGCAGCTCGGGCTTGGTCGCAATACCTTGTCGCGCAAACTTGGCGCCCCGAAAAAAACCGATTCGCCTTAAAATCGTGCTTGCCGCGCCACGAGAATTTCCAGGATCATTCGATGAACCAGAACGCCATAAAATTGCGCATTGCGATACCCGCCGACGTCGATACGCTGGTTGATTTCAATGCCGCGATGGCGCTCGAAACCGAAGCCAAACAACTCGATCGCGATGTGCTGCGTGCGGGCGTCAGCGGCGTACTCGATCAGCCACGCCGAGGTTTCTATCTGCTCGCCGAAGTCGCCGACGACATCGCCGGCAGTTTGCTGATCACCTACGAATGGAGCGACTGGCGCTGCGGCGACTGGTGGTGGATCCAGAGCGTTTTTGTGCGCCCGGAGTTTCGCCGCCACGGCGTTTTTCGCGCGTTGCATACCGAGGTAGAGCAACGTGCGCGTAGCGCCGATGCGGTCGGGATTCGGCTATATGTCGAATGGGAAAACCAGCGCGCGCAGCAGACTTACGAAGTGCTCGGCATGCAGCGCGAGCATTACCACATGTACGCCAAAGCGTTCCGCAATATTCTTTGATGCAAGCCGGGTTTGATCGTGCGTGCTAGTGCGTGCGTGGCAGGTTTGCCAACGCCTGCGGCGGCACGATCAGCATTTTTCCGACGTGATTGATCGCCAGTTCGCCTAGACGAATCGGGTCGCCGCGGCTGCCGAAGCGGCGATGCAATTCGCCCAGCGCTGCCGCCAAAGCATCCGGACGAATCGGATAGGCGTGCGCGATCGGTTGTGCGTTGCCATCGGCAACCGTTGCGGCCGTCAACACGATTACGCCGAGTCCGCGTAGCTCGTGCGCAAATATCTGGCGCGTGCCGTGCGCGTTCGCATCCGCGACGGTTTCGATCCAGTAGCCGCCATCCTCGGCGTGCGTATTGTCACTCGCCTGCGGCAGATGCAGCGGCAAGCCATGCGCCTTGAGCAGCGCCGCGTATTGGCGCAATTCAAAAAGATATGCGGCGAAACCTCGCACGAATTCCTGCGGCTCGCGGTAGTAAGCCGCGGCGTCCGACGATGCCCACGCGTGGTAGCCAAGCGGCTCGGCCGTGATGCGGCGATCGCGGTAAAAAAATGACTGGCCGCTCGCGCTGATCGCTTCTTCGTTTTGTTCGGGCGCGAGTAACGCGCCTTCGAGTAGTTGCCACAGCGGCCCGAAACCCGCGTGTTCGAGCTGCACGCTGGCGAGCGCACACAGATCATTACGCGTGAGATAACGCGCATGTTGCAGGTGCAGGCCGAAACGTCGCATGAGCCAATCGGCGGTCGCAGCGCTGGCTTCGCCTTTCGCGACGAAATCCCGTTCCATAAGTTCGCCGACAGCGCTGGCGCGCGCCACATCGCCGATCAGGATCCATGGAATCAAAAGCATCGTGCCGCCGAGCAGCTCGCGCTCGGGCTGCAATGTCGGGCTCGGCATCTGGTCGTTGTGTGCGCCGAGTGCAAACACCGGCACGTCATCGCCGTGAATACGTATCGCGCGGGTGTAGTGCTCGGCCAGTTCAGCGTAGATCGGCCAGCCCGGACGCAGGATCTGCGCCTGATCGTAAACCGCACCGAGCAGCGCCAGGCCGAGTTCGTCGGCGCCGGGCAACAATCGCGCGAGATCGGCCGCGATCAGGCTGGCAAGTTCGGCCGCGGCATCGCGATCCAGCACGAGTTGCGCCGGCGTGCTGCCGGCGTCGAGTTCGAGCGCGAGCAGGGCGAGACAAAGGCAAGGGGAGTCGGCGTTGGGCATCGATGCGAATGTGAACAGCGGCTGGCTTGGCACGCCACAAACACCGCCGCGCCTACCAGCGTAAACGGCGGCAGTGTAACATCGTCGCTCTTTTCTCCGCGTGCGCCTTGGCGCGCGCCAGCCAGGCCGAAGTGATGACCTTTCAGAATTACAAGAGTTTTTGGGACAACAAGGCAACCACCATGCAGGGCGCGATGATCGCCGTGGATGGCAGCACCGACGAAAACACCGTGCGTCTCACCGGCATTTACAGCGCCGAGCAGGCAACCAAGGCGCTGGAATTGACGGCCACTGATCGCGTGCTCGAACTCGGCTGCGGCGTCGGTCGGATCGGCCACGAACTCGCGCCGCATGTCGCTTATTGGCACGGCGTGGACATCTCGGCCAACATGATCGCGCAGGCGCGCGAACGACTGAAAAAATTCGACAATGTCGGTCTGTCCGAACTCACCCGCACCAACCTCAGCGAATTTCCTGATGCGAGCTTCGACAAGGCGTATTGCATCGCCGTGTTCATCCATATGGACAAGGAAGATTTTTTCCTCTATCTGCGCGAACTGAACCGCGTGCTGAAACCCGGCGGACGGATCTTTTTCGATCACTGGAATCTCGCCAGCACCATCGGTTGGCGCCGCTGGTTTCTCGAAGTGCAGCAATGCGTGGATCTCGATCCGAGCGTGCGCAAGGATGTCGCGCGCAACCAGTTCACCACGCCGCAAGAAGTGTCCGTGTTCCTGCAGCACGCCGGTTTCGAGGAACTCGGCAACTGGAGTGAATCGCCATGGGTGCAGGCGCTCGGTGCCAAGCCCGGCGCTGGCCTCGACATTGCCGCCGCACGTGCGCGCGCTGCCGCGAATGGCAAGCAGATCGAATACACCCCGCTGTGGACCGAACTGTTCAATCACCTGATCGATGTGACTATCGGCGAAATGAAACCGCAGGCCATGCTGGACGTATTGATGGACGACAACCGTGGCAAGGAAATCCCGATGTTCCGCGCGATGTTCCTCGGCCTCTGGCGACTCAACGAAAAGCATTGGGGCGCGGCGCCCGCAGCCTGAAGTCAGGCATACAATATCGACGCACGCCGGATGCGCGTATCGTCAGCTGCAAATCGTCCTTCACTCAAGCGCTGGATCATGGCCACTACAAAACCTATCGGTATCATCGGCGGTGTACGCATTCCGTTCTGTCGCAGCAACACCGCGTACAGCGATGTCGGCAATTTCGGCATGTCGGTGAAGACCCTCGGCGCGCTGGTCGAACGATTCGACCTGCACGGCGTGGAACTCGGCGAGGTGGCGTTCGGTTCGGTCATCAAACATCCATCGGACTGGAATCTCGCGCGTGAGGCCACGCTTTCCTCCGGCCTCGCGCCGACCACGCCCGGAATCACCATTGCGCGCGCGTGTGGTACCTCGCTGGACGCCGCGATCATCGTCGGCAACAAGATCGCGACCGGGCAGATCGAGGCCGGCATCGCCGGCGGCGCGGATACCACGAGCGACGTGCCGATCGTTTACGGCAAGCAGCTCGCCGCGCGCATCCTCGCGACTGCGCGTGCAAAAAGCTTCGGCGAAAAACTCAAGGCATGGAAAGGGTTTTCGTTCGGCGAACTGAAGCCATCGTTTCCGGGCGTGGCCGAGCCGCGCACCGGCAAATCGATGGGCGACCATTGCGAGCTCATGGCGCGCGAATGGCATATCGCGCGTGCCGATCAGGATCAACTCGCGCTGACCAGCCATCAACGTGCGGCGGCGGCGTATGCGCGCGGATTTTTCAAGGATCTGGTCGTGCCGTTTCGCACGATCGTGCAGGACAACCTGCTGCGTCCGGACAGCACGCTGGAAAAGCTCGCTACGCTGAAACCGGCGTTCGACAAGACCTCCGGCCAGGGCACGCTGACTGCGGGCAACTCGACCGCGCTCACCGACGGCGCCGCCGCCGTGCTGTTGGCCAGCGACGAATGGGCCGCGGCGCGCGGCCTGAAAGTGCAGGCATATCTCACGCATGCGCGCGTCGCGGCGGTAGATTTTGTACATGGCGAAGGCCTGCTGATGGCGCCGACAATTGCGGTTTCGCGCATGCTTGAAGAAGCCGGACTGACCCTGCAGGATTTCGATTTCTACGAAATCCACGAAGCCTTCGCCGCGCAGGTGTTATGCACCTTGCGCGCGTGGGAATCGGAGACTTATTGCCGCGATCGTCTCGGTCGCGACAAGCCGCTGGGGAGCATCGATCCGGCCAAACTCAACGTCAACGGATCGAGCCTCGCGCTCGGCCATCCGTTCGCCGCGACCGGCGCGCGCATCGTCGCGAGCCTGGCGAAACTGCTCGAAGAAAAAGGTTCGGGCCGCGGCCTGATTTCGATCTGCACCGCCGGCGGCATGGGCGTGGTGGCGATCCTCGAACGACCGGCCAGCAACGGCTGAAAAAAGCGGCGGCGGCGATTGTCAGTGCGCTGGCGTTGCAGCCTCGCGCTGATGTGTATCGGCGATCAGCGTATCGCGCGCAGCTTGCTGGAGTTGAGCTAGCGGGACTTTTTCGAGATCGATATCGCTGTTCGCGTGAGCGCGCAGCCGCTGCGAGATCGCCGCAAGCGCGTGCTTGTTGGCGTAGGCGTGCGGCGAGGCACGATCATCGCTCTGATTCTGCGCGAACGCTTGCAGCAGCTTGTGGCTGATCTGATCGGCGAGCGCCAGCTCGGTCAATTTGGCGCGATATTCCAGCTCCCAGCTTTCGAGTTTCCACGCGCGGTGCTTGTCGGCGAAATGCTGGCCTTCGTGGGCGAGTAGCGACACGCGATAATCCTCCCCTTGCAGGTCGGGATATTCCGGCGCGAGCGCATAGATCGCCTTGTCGTCGGTCCAGCCGCCAGTGCCGCCAAGTCCGCAACTGCCGTACTGGCTCCAGCCTTTGCTGACGAAATCGTCGAGCAAGTTCACCGTCACATGCTGGCTGCCTTCGGGTAATGCGATGTCGTATTCGCGAGTCTCCTGTTTGTGCCACAACATCAGCTCGCGCAGCGGCGGAGTTTCGCCTTGCAGGCTGTAATAACCGTGCTGGCGCAACTGCGCGGTGAGGTTAGGTTCCAGCGCATCAAAATCCTTTGCGTTGGCAGCCGACGCGCCGAGAAGTTTGCGCAGCTTCTGCAGCAGTGCGGCGGTGAACGCATCGCGCCGCGTGGGCGCTGCCAAGGCATGCCACCAATAATCCTGATAGGCGACGAGTGTCGCGTGCGCGAACGGATCGGCAATATCGCCAACCAGTGGCGGTGGCGTGATTCGCTCGAAGCGTTCGATCATGCAGCCTCGATAGGTCGCCGCCTTGCCCGCGTATTGCGGCGCTGGCACGATCGCGAGTGCGCGTAACGCCGCCGTGCCATCTACTTGCAGTACGGCGCTGAAGGAAGCACCGGCTGCCTGTTTCGCCGCCGCTGTACTTTCGACCTCAATGGCGAATGCGCTGTGTGACTGCAAAAACAGCGCGAGCAAACCCATAGGCAGCAGCAAACGATTCGGCTTTGGCATGACGGAGCTCAGGCGGTGGCGGTGGGGAATTCTCGCTGGCCCCCGGCTCGAAGCGAGTCATTGATTACGCGAGCAAGAGACGTGAAACTCGTGCCGTCAGAATACTGCGTTGCCCTGCCAGCGTTAAGCACACGCTTGAAACTGGATGGAAAACGCGACATAACCCACCGCGCCACAGGTAATCCTGCAGGCATAAAAAAAGGCGCCAGCGGCGCCTTTTTCCCCACGCGATGCAAAATACTTCAGGTGAAGCGGAACATCGGTGCGCTGGCCTGGCTCGGCGCGAACGATTCGCTGCGGCGACGACGCATGCGATCCTGCAATTCCTGGCGGCGGCCTTCCAGCCATTCCACGCGTTGCAGCTTGACCTGGTTGGCATCTTCGCCGCGACGGCTGGCTTGCTCGTGGCGATACGCGACAAAATCCTCGTAAGCTTCGATCTCGTGCTGCAGCTCGCGCTGGCACAGCTCGATCATGATTGCGTCGTCGAGGAAACCGAGCACGGGCACGTTATCGGGAATCACGTCGTCCGGTTCGGCGAAATAGGTCAGCGACGACAATACGCGCTGGCGATCTTCATCGGACAAACCCCAGCCGGTATCGTTGACCATGTTGATCATCGCGTCGAGCTTCGACAGGCGCTCGGCGATGAAGGCCGGAATCTTCATGCCTTTCGATTCGACCAGCAATTTGCCGGCGGCTTCGGTGATCTGCTGCGCAGTCAAGTTTGCAGCTTTTTGCTGCGCGCGTTTGGCCGCATCGTAAAAAAACTGCAGGTCCTGGTCTTCAAGGTCGATGGTGATCTGCAAAGGCATGGGAAAATCCGTTGATCATGGACAGACGGGAAGACTAGCCAGCACGCGCGGCAACGTCAATCTCGAATCACATAATCGACACCAATCCGGCGCCGAAAGCCGTGACAATGCGCGTATAGAGCGATTTTAGCGGCACATCGACGTCGGGAAAATCGCCGACGCTCTCATAGCACTGGTAGAAACCCGGATCGCGCGGCGGCAACGGCGCGCAGCCGGGATTGAGTTCGAAGCTGGTCGAATAACGAAACGGCCACAGGTCGAACAGCGGCAACGCGGTCGAAAAATCGCTGATTGCATTCGATACTTCGCTCACCGCGGCGGGCGCCTTGCGCGGCGCGATCACCCATGCGTTCTGCGGTTCGGTATTGCGCAGGATCGATGCGCGCACCTGCGCGGCGAACGCTGCATCGCGCACGATAAAACCGGCCTCGGTGTTGTAATTGTCCGAGCGCGGATCGAAATTGTGCGAGCCGATCAGCGTGATCGCGCCATCGATCACGATCGTCTTGGCGTGCAGGCCGATGCGCACGCCTTGCTGCTGCAGCGGCGCGCGACCGTATTTGCGCAGCGGAACGCGCTTGCCTGACTCGCTGCCGAGCTCGGCGTAATTCGCGATCATGTTTTCTGCGTCCGCCGGAAACGGCTTGAACTCGTGGATCTCGAAACCGAGATGCTTGAGGTAGCGTTTTTTGTATTTGTACGACAGCGCA
>JANXUW010000537.1 GCA_025351985.1 Pseudolysobacter sp. | reverse complement strand
ACAGCGGATTGATCGGCAATAGCGGCGCTAATGTAGTACCCGGCGCGCGGAATTGCACGCGAGTAACAGAAGTTTGCACTTCACCTATACAAGTCAGCTCATCGATGAGGTGCAACGATACATTCAGGCGGCGAGGGCGGGTCTGGTTTTTCCAGATTCGGCAGGAATATCGCGATGATGCCGATCAGCGGCAGGAACGCACAGAGCCGATACACCTATTCGACTTGATCCAGATCAGCGTCGGCTCGGCGCCGAAATGTTACGTTGCGGACATTGCCAGCCCATCCGGCTTGGCAAATTTCCGAGTCCCCAACCCCAATGGAAGCCTGCCATGACCAACCATGAGAACCACCCGCGTCGAGAATTTCTCAAGTTGACCGGCGCCATCGCCAGCTTGGGCATTCTTGCCATTGCGATGCCTGCACCTGCACGCGCCGAAGATCTGGCACATCTGTCCGAGTCCGACGCGACCGCGACTGCTCTCGGTTACAAGGAAGACGCCAGCAAGGTAGACGCGGCGAAGTATTCCACCCACAAGGCAGGGCAGCAGTGTGTCAACTGCAAGCTCTTCAGTGGCACCGAAAAAACGCCGTGGGCAGGTTGTCCGTTGTTCCCCAGCCGCGCCGTTTCCGGCAAAGGCTGGTGCAGCGCTTACAGCGCGAAGGCGTGATCGTTTGACACGCTGCATAAACCCGCACGCACGTCATTTGGAATGACGTGCGTAGCAAGTATCTGCGTAGGGTATGCGCGGCAGTCGCAGGTCGACTGCGTTGAGTTGATCGGAGCATCCCTAGCGAGCAATAGCGCGCTCGATCTCGGCAACGAAGCGCGGGTCGACTTCGCCAATTTTATCGGTGCGAGCAACTATGCGTCCGTCTGCGTCGAGCAGGATCAGCACGCTGGTGTGATTGAAATCGTGATTCTGCAACTCGCGATACTGGATGCCGAGCACGGCAGCAAGTTTGCGCACCTGCGGCGCTTCGGTGCGAGTCAGCAACCAGCGTGGACTCAGCACATGACGTTCATCGGCGACTTTTTTCAGCGCCGGCGGGGTATCGGTAGCCGGATCGAAACTGACCAGCGTCACCTCGACTCGCGTGCAGTCGGCCGCGGCTAACGCGTGCTCGGTTTTTTGCAGAGTATCGATGATTAGCGGGCAGACATACTGGCATGACGTATAGAACATGCTGATGAGTTGCGGCTTGCCGCGGCGGTCGGCCAGATGCAAGCGGCGACCGTCCTGATCGACCAGCGGCACATCAAGTTGATAGACCGAATCACCGGGCAAGGCCGTCGTTGCAACGTGCGCGGAAGTTGCGAATGTCGGGGCCGCGACGCAGGCGCAGGCGAGGACGAATCTCGCCGCAAAAAAAGTTGAAATTTTCATGGTGTTTTCTCCGTCAGCGAACGCGCGCAACGAAAGCCGAGATTGGTCGTGGTATCGGCGGCTTGCAGCGACGATAGCATCGCGATCCGCATCAGCAACGCATAGTTGTCGCGATCGCGCAGATTCAACGCGCCAGCGCCGCAGAACTTGAGACGGTCCGGATCGTCCTGGTCGCGACTATCTGCGGTGATCATCAAGGCGTTGAAATCGTCGGTCCATTCCCAGATCAAGCCGTGCAGATCGCGCACGCCGAACAGATTTGGCGCAGCGCCGATCACGGCGAGCGCGGCGCCTGAGGGATGTGCATACCAGTCCAGCGTTTGTTGCCGCCATGCCGGATCGTTGCGCGCATCGGCGACCGTGCTGCTGGCCGCTGCCGCACGCTCCCATTCCAGCCACGTCGGCAGGCGCGCGTGTTCCGATTCGCAAAACGCCTGCGCCGCGAACCAGCTCACTTGCGTTACCGGTTGATCGGGTAGGGCGTTAGTACCAAGACGATCCGCCGCTTGCCATTGCGCCAGGTAGCGGCTCTCCGCGAAAACGGCGGGAGCATGATCGCGTCGCCACTGCGGCTGGGTTGTGACAAAGGCGAGGAATTCCGCATTCGTGACCGGCTCGCTGCGCAACGCATACGCGGCAATCGTGACTGGACTGGCATCCGGTTCGGTCGCGATCACGCTGACGAATTTGGTAGCGGAAATTGGCATGTACGCCGCCTGCACTGCCGTGCCGCGCCTGGCTGCGCCGAGCAGCGCCGCCAGCAGCATCGCAACGATAATCGTAGCGCGTCGGCGTGCGTGGCGATGGCCCGTAGCGCAGCGGTTGTCGTGCATCTCAATGTTCCGCAGGCGCAGTCGCGGCGGGCTTCGCTGCGCGCGCCTTGGCGACATCCTCCTTGCTGATGCGTCCGCCGGGATTGTCCCAACTGTTGAGTACATAGGTGACGATATTCGCGACCTCGTCATCGTTGAGCTGGTTCATCGGCGGCATGACCGAATCGTAGTCGGCGCCGTTGACCTTGATCTTGCCGCTCAAGCCATGCAACACGATACTGACCGGACGTTTTGGATCGGCCGCGATCAGATCGGATTTCGCCAGCGGCGGGAATACGCCCGACAAGCCTTGGCCATTCGTCTGATGGCAAACGGAACAGGTGCCCGTGAACAATTGCTGTCCGGCCTTGATCTGGTCTTCCTTGGTCAAGGTGCCGGCGGCATGTGCATTGGCAGCGGCGGTGACCGCCGCCAGATTCGGCTCAGCGCGGTCGCCCAGATACGCCGAGTCGATTTCCTTGCCGGAATAGATGCTCTTGTCCTCGGGGCCATCGACCTTGAGGATTGCCAGCGCCCCCTTGTTGAACGCGCGGAAGATCGAATGATCGACCAGCACGTAACTGCCGGGCACCTCGGTATGGAATTGCACCGTCACGGCGCCGCCGGCCGGAATCAGCGTGGTCTGCACGTTCTCCTGCGGATGGGTGCCGCCTTCCTGCTGCACGCGGTCGAAGATTTCACCGATCACATGGAAGCTCGATATCAGGTTCGGCCCACCGTTACCGACGAACATGCGCACGGTTTCGTTGGTCTTCGCGGTGAGCGCCTGATCGCCGGTCAAGGCGCCATCGCGACCATTGAACAGGACATAGGTCGGGCGCTCGTCGATGGCTTTTTCCATGTCGAACGGCTGGTGGCCTTTTTCGCGATATTTCCCGGTCGTATAGAAATCACCCTGCATCACGTAATACTCGTGATCGACAGCCGACAAACCTTCCGGCGACTCGATCAGGATCAATCCGTACATGCCATTGCCGATGTGCATGCCGACCGGCGCGGTGGCGCAGTGGTACACGTACAAACCTTGGTTCAGCGCCTTGAAGGTGAACTGCGATTCATGCCCCGGCGCGGTGAAACTCGATGCGGCGCCGCCGCCCGGTCCAGTCACGCCATGCAGGTCGATGTTGTGTGGCATCTTGTTGTTCGGCGAATTCTTCAAATGAAACTCGACCGTGTCGCCCTGGCGCACGCGGATGAAACTACCCGGTACGGTGCCGCCGAACGTCCAGAAGGTGTAAGTCACGCCTTCGGAAATCGGCATTTCCTTTTCGATCACTTCGAGCTCGACGATCACCTTGGCTGGATGGTTGCGATGGGTCGGCGGCGGCACGTTTGGCGGGCTGGTCAATAACGCATGGATAGGCTCGCCTTGCGGTGGCCCGAAATCGCCCTTGGCCGAGCCGCCGGTTTCGATGCTTGGCGTCGTACTCGTCGCCGTCGTGGCGGCGGGATGTGGTGTGCAACTGGCCAGACTGAGCGCGGCGGCGCAAATTGCGATCACGAGCGAAAATCTTGAGGGTTTCATGCGTGCCGCTCCATTCATGGGTGGGTTCGACTTCGAGCATACGCACGCCGCAGCAGCGCGCTCTGATCCAGATCAAATACGCATCAAAGCGCATGGCGAGGATGTGGGCAAAACGCATCTGCGGATAAAATTCGAGCATCAGCGAATCACCTTCGGACGGCGCGGTGATGCGTGCACCGGCGTCGTCTTATCCGGGCTTGCCGTCTACGCGTGGCGTCGCATAAATCCACAGCGAGCGCAGCACCCACGGCAGGAAAGCGAGTAGCCAGCCGAACGCCGCGATCAGCAACCAACGCGGAGCATCGTGGACGACTTCGGCATGGATGCGGACGAGTACAACCAGTTGCAACAGGGCCAAGCTCAGCCATGCAACCGCACCCATTTCGAGCGGTCGTCCGGAATGTCCCTGCGTGACGCGCGTAACCATGGCCACCAGCATCGAGCCGAAGAAGCCGATGGTCAGCGCGTGGATCGGTGCGCGACCGAACAAAAAACCGCCGCCGGAAAACATGATTGTGCTTTGCAGCGTGTACAGCGCGAAGGCGATCGGCACCCATGCAAACGCGAGATGCAGTACAGCCAGCAGCCCCGGACGGATGCACTTCCACGGCTGCCACGCCAGCCAGTGACCGAGGAAAAACAGCGTCAACGGTCCATCGGCCAACCACAGCCATGCGTAGCGATGGGTGAGCTCCAGACCGAGATGCACGAACAACAGCGGCCACAACAACGCCAGACTCCAGACCGGTTTGAACGCGTGATAGCGGGCGCCAACAACACTCGCGCTGAAGAACGGCAGCATGCGATGACAGACCGTGAAATAGATCGGCAGCAACAATCCGAACGTGCCGAGCTTGATCGCGACAAACGCCAATTGCCACGGCGCGCCGAGCACAAATGCGCCGAACGCAGCCAGTCCGCACCAGCCCAGCACGAGTGCGACGAAACACGACAAGGCATGCCGATCGCGCGCGCCGTTTTTCGCCAACACCGCGCCGAGTACGAACAGCGCCGTGAGCCAGCCGAGCAGCATCAAGGCGATTCCGGCAAGCAGCAGCGGGCGTAGGCCAAGCAGCCCGAGATGCGACAGCAGATAACCGCCGAACACACCGACAAACACCGGCACATACGCGCGCCGTGTTAATGCCGGTTGTCCGGTCCAGCGCGGGAATACCGTTAACAAGAAACCGAACATGAAAAGCGGCAACATGCCGTATTGCGTGAACACGGCATGCGCCCAACCGGCGGGCACGGCTGGCGCGGGAAATGGACGCCCGAAATATTCCGCTGCCAGGAAACATGCCCACCATGTCATCGATACAATCACCGCCGCTGCGCCGGCAAAAAACATCAGGCGATGCGGCGCGCTCGCGAGCAATGCCGGCACGTCGGCGAAATTGCGCCAGCCGGTGGCGCTATCGGTAGGTGCATGCGCGAGGTTTCGCGTTTCGATTGTGCGGTTCATGCCATAGCGTGAACCGTTGCCGCTGCCGCTGCCTTGACCCGGATCAAGCGCCGGGTGGGCGCATCGAAAAAGCTGTCGGCGCGCTCGAAGATGCCGGCTGCGTTGAATTGGTCGGCGCGTTCCTAGCGTTGCAGGATCGGTCGAGCGATGGTGAACAGTTCGGCAGATTTGACAATCGAAACGTTGCGGCCATCGACGTGGATCAGGCCGTGATCCTGGAAGCGGCGCAATACGCGGCTGACTGTTTCCGCGGCAACGCACAGGTAGTTCGCGATGTCGCCGCGCGCCATCGTCAGGTGCAGCGTGTCGGCGGGAAAACCGCGCTCGGCGTAGCGTTGGCTGAGACCGATCAGAAACGCCGCGAGACGCTCGTCCGCCGAATAATCGCCAGCGAGCAATGCGGCGTTGCCAATATCCCGACTGAGGCGGCGGAACAGCTCCTGCTGGATCCCCGGCATGCGCGTGGCCAGCGTGGCGAGTGCGGGGAACGAGAAGCGGCAGACCTCGACGGCGTCCAGTGCGACGGCATCGCATGGATAGGCATCGGGATGAATGGCGTTGAGACCGATCAGTTCGCCGGGCAGATGAAAACCGAGCACCAGTTCGCGTCCGTCGATATCGACGAGCTGCGTTTTTACGGTGCCCGCGCGCACCGCGAAGACCGCGCCGAAACGCTCGCCATTGCGGAAGATTTTTTCGCCGGCCTGGTACGGACCACTATGTTCGACCAGGCAGTGCAGTTCGTTCAGCGCGCTCTTGTCGATTCCACCCGCGATGCAAACTGCGCCGAAGGCACAGGAGTTGCAGAAATGGTGCTCATCACCATCATCGCTGATTGGATGGCTGGGCGCGAAATGTTTGCGCGCGATGTCGTCGTAAGCCATGCTGCGCCTTGTTTTTCTCGCGACCTCAAACGGCGCGCGAGTAGTGAATTCCGGTGTTGTCTGCGTAGGCGTCAAAGCACAGCGCAATATTGCGCAACAGGAACCGGCCGCGCGCCGTCACGCTAATCTGCGCGGGTGTGCATATGACCAGACCATCGGCTTCGAGTTGCTGCAGACGCGTCATCGCGTCCTGAAAATACGTCGCAAAATCCAGCAAATAACGCGCCTCGAACGCGCCAATGTCAAGCACGCCGACGCACATCAGGCGCTGGATAAGATCGGCGCGCAGCCTGTCGTCCACGCTCAGCCAGAGACCACGCGCGACCGGTAGCCGCGCGGCGTCGAGGGCGGCATGATAATCGATCAGCGCTTTCGCGTTCTGGCTGAAGCTCGCGCCGATATGGCTGATCGCACTCATGCCGAAACCGATCAGATCGCAGTTCCCATGCGTCGAATAGCCCTGGAAGTTGCGCTGCAAGGTGCCGGCTTCGGCAGCCAGTGCGAGGTCGTCGCCGGGCAAGGCGAAATGATCGACGCCGATATAGCGATAACCGGCGGCGGCGAGCATCTCCACGGTCTGCTGCAACAGCGCCAGTCGGGTCGCGGCATCGGGCAATGTGTGCGCCGCGATCTGGCGCTGCGCTTTGAAGCGCTGCGGCAGATGCGCGTAGCCGTAAGCGGCGATGCGATCCGGTCGCAGCGCAATCACTTGCGTCAGGGTGCGCGCAAACGAGGCCGGCGTCTGCAACGGCAGGCCATAAATCAGATCGAGGTTGATCGAGCGAATCTCGGCGGCGCGTGCGCCGTCCATGAGCGCGCGGGTCTGTTCGATGCTCTGGATGCGATTGACGGCGGCCTGCACTGCGGGATCGAAATCCTGCACCCCGATCGAGATGCGGTTGATGCCGGCCGCCGCAATGCGGCGCACGTAATCGCCGTCGCAGAAGCGCGGATCGAGCTCGATACCGAACTCGCGATCAATGCGGCGACTGAACGAAAAATGTCGGTGCAGCGTTTCGACCAATTCGACGAGCTGATCGGCATCCAGGAAATTCGGCGTGCCGCCGCCAAAATGCAGTTGCGCGAGGCAGCGGTCCTGATCGAACAAGACTGCCATCGTCTTGATCTCGCGATATAGCCGCGCCAAATATCCGTCCGCCTTGCCGCGATCATGCGTGATGATGCGCGTACAACCGCAGTAGAAACACGGCGAAAGACAGAAGGGTATGTGGACATAGGCCGACAGATCGCGCGGGATCGGATCGTCGTTCGACAGGCGGATGGCGTGCTTCAAATCCGCTTCGGCAAACTGCTCGCGAAAATGTGGCGCGGTCGGATACGAAGTGTAGCGCGGTGCGTTGACATCGTATTTTGCGATGAGCGCGGCGTCGAACGCGGTGGAAAATGGCGTGGTCATGACCACCAATCTAATGGCGCTGTGACCGGCATACCTTGATTCAGGTCAAGCCGCGGAGTTGCGCCATCGAATGCGTCCTGGCGGCGCGCGCGTTGCCATGCGGATCATCCGGCCGCGTGTCATTCATCAACCGGCGGCGCAGTCAAACGGCAACCATGCGTGCAGCCATGGCGCGCTGCCGATCAGCCACGGCCCCGCTGCGGTGAGCAACGCGCTGGCAAGCAGCATCGTGCCGGCAATGCATTTGCCGGAAGGACGTGCGGCGAGACTCAGAAAACGCCGTGCGCCCGCCGCCGTGGCGAACATCGCTGGGGCCGTGCCGAGGCCGAAGGCGACCATCGTCGTCGCTGCTGGCCACGCATTCAATTGCAGCGTCGCGATCAACAGCACGGTGTAGACAAAACCGCACGGCATCCAGCCCCAGATCATGCCGAACGCGATGGCGCGCGGCAGGGTGTTGACCGGCAACAACGTGCGACCGAGCGGCGCGAGTTTCGACCATAACCGATGGCCGATACCGAAGCCGGGATCACGCACACGACCGAACGCGACCAACGCGCCGACCAGTAACGCGCCTGCACTCAAGATACGCAAACTGCGGCGCACGACATCGATGTCGAACAAGCCGATCAGTTCGCCGAGCGCGCCGCCGAACAGCAATCCGGCCAGGCTGTAGGAAAAAATGCGGCCGAGCTGGTAGCCGATCAGCAACGTCGTGCGTTGCCGGCCATCCGCACGCTTGGCCGTGGCGATGCCCAGCGCGCTGGAAATGCCGCCGCACATCACCAGGCAATGTCCGCTCGCGGCAAGACCGAGCAGCAACGCGGCGCCAAGGGTCAGCGCGCCGGTCATGGTGGCGGCACGCGCGTCGGCTTGGCGGCGGGCGGCGGCGAGTTGTCGAGCAACGGCAGCAGGCGAGGAGTATCCATATCATCGAACTGATCGTGATCGACTGCCCAGAAAAACGCGGCGAGCGCGCCGCTCAGCAGCAGAATGGACAACGGGATCATCACCAGCAGAATGTTCATGTCGACTGCGCCGAATGCAGGCTTGTCGATCCGTCTGGCAGGTGATCCTGCTCGCGGCCGATGCGCAGCGCGTTCAACACGACCACCAGCGAGCTCGTCGACATGCCGAGCGCGGCCAGCCACGGCGGCACAAAACCGAGCGCGCCCAAAGGCACCACGGCAAGATTGTAGAGCAGCGCCCAGCGCTGGTTCTGGCGCAGGATGGTCAGCGTCGCGCACGCGATCTTGCGTGCTTCGACCAACACGCCGAGGCGTTCGCCGACAAGCACGATATCGCTGGCCGCCTGCGCGAGTTCGGCGCCGCTCGCCAGCGCGATGGCGACGTCGGCACCGGCCAGAACGGGCGCGTCGTTGATGCCGTCGCCAACCACGATCACGCGCGCGCCCAGGCTGCGCAGCTCGGTCAGGCGCGCGAGTTTGTCGGCCGGGCGCTGGCGCGCGCGCCAGCTATCGATGCCGAGTCGCGTGGCGATGTCGGCGACCTTGGCCGCGGCGTCGCCACTGATGATTTCGACCTGGAGATCGGCATCCTTGAGTCCGGCGATCAGCGCGCCTGTGCCGGGGCGCAGGCGCTCGGACATGCGAAACGCGGCGATGGCGCCGTTGTCATCCGCCAGCACGACCGCATCGTCCAGCGTCGCCGGCGTGCTGCCGTTGACCAGCGCAAAGTCGGCGCGGCCGAGGCGCAGGCGTCGGCCAGTGATGATGCCTTCGAGTCCGCCGCCGGCCTCGGCGCGCAGTTCGGCCACGACGCATCCGGAAGAATCCGGCATGGCCGCCGCGATCGCGCGCGCCACCGGATGGCGGCTGCCACGCGCGAGGGCGGCGGCCAAGGTCAGCGCGCGATCGGCATCGTCCACGCGCAGAATCTCGACCGTTTCGAGCGTGAGGTGCGGTTCGGTCAGGGTGCCGGTCTTGTCGAATACAACGTGCGTCGCGGCCG